>DYSM01000594.1 GCA_020718265.1 Draconibacterium orientale
ATAGATTGTTTAGCTAAAATAAAACAGGCTTTTTAGACCGGACTCAATAATGTTTCTCAAAAAAAGTGTCAACCGAAAAATGAAAGATGCCAAATTTTCGTATTTTTGTGCTGAAATACATCGAATTTCTTCAAAAAAAATGAGCAAAATAACAGGCGAAATACAACAATCGTTCAAAAAAGGGTCTTTGCTGACCAAACTCATCTACATCAATGTCGGGCTGTTCGTTCCGCTTTGGTTTATCGACCTTTTTTCAGCCACATTTATCGGAAAATGGGTTGCTGTGCAGGCAAATTTTCACGACTTAGTTTTCCGTCCTTGGACACTGATAACGTATATGTTCACGCATGTGCAGTTTTTGCATTTGCTGTTTAATATGCTGACAATCTATTGGTTCGGAAAGATTTTTTTACAGTTTTTACATCAAAAACAACTCTTTGCCATGTACGTCATGGGCGGCATTTTTGGCGGTCTGATACACGTTGCCGCGAACGAATTTTTGCCGTATCCGGCACCGGCAATTGGCGCATCGGCATCGGCAATGGCAATTGTACTTGCAGTTGCGGCGTATCGTCCTGAGCATCCGATTCATCTGTTATTTATCGGAGCAGTGAAACTGAAATACGTCGCGATAGTGATGATTGTGCTTGATTTAATGGGACTTGCATCCAATATGAGCATGGCAAAAATGGACGGTGTGGCGCACATGGCACATCTCGGCGGCGCGCTTTACGGTTTATGGTTCGGATTCAGAATTGCGAAAGGTAAAGATATAACTCTGGGTTTCAATAAATTAATGGACAAATTAACTGTTATGTTCACGTCCTCAAAAACGGAACGCAACCGCAGTGCCATGAAAGCGCAAAAATCGCAGCCTTCACAAAAAACACCCGGACGCGACACCGAAAATTCGGATTGGAAATATCGCGACCGCCAACGCTCAGATGAAACAGAATTGAATCGTATTTTAGACAAAATTTCTGCGAAAGGTTACACAAATTTAACAGATGCAGAGAGGGAATTCCTGTTCAAACAAAAAAAATGATGTATAGGTTTGTAGATTCTCAGTTTGAAAATATTTAGGTATCTTCGCAAAAAACTAATGCCATGATAAAAATTCTCAACCCCATATACGACCAAGCCTTCAAGTATTTGATGGACA
>DYSM01000595.1 GCA_020718265.1 Draconibacterium orientale
AGATGACAAGATTACATATTCTTCGGAAAAATAAAATCCCGCGGCGGGGACTTTGGAGTCTTTGAAAAGATTAGCAGGAAAAATGTATAAAGTCAAAAGAAATACAGTTTATGCTTCGAACAAATTATTCCATCTCCTTTTCCCAAACTTCAATTTGAACGAGAAAAAGAATCACTCCCGACAAGGCTAAAAAGAGAAGACTGAAAACAGAAATATTTCCCAAGGCAACAATCACCGCACCGCTTGTCACAAAAAGTCCGGCGAGAAGCGAAACAACAAAAACACCCAGTGACAAAGTCGCGCTTCTCATGGCGATCTTTTTGCTTTTTTTTATGAAATTTTTTTTCTGAAAAGCAAACATATTTTTATAATGGGACTGTTGCCGAACAACTCTTTGAAACCATAGAAAAAAGACCGCGTTTTTGGTATAATTAAGGCAGAATTAAGCCTCAAGAAAACCAAAATGCAGCCCATAAACGACAAAACAAACCGAATGTTTTTCGGCACGGAGCAAGAAGTGTTTAAGCTGGCGATTCCCGAAAGTCATCCTTTCCGCAAGTTGAAGAAGCTAATCAACTTTAAAGAATTAACAATACCGCTCCGAAAGCTTTACTCCGAAACAGGAACAAGCGGCATAGCTATTGAAAAAGGATTCAAGACGCTGCTCGTGCAATTCTGGGAAGACTACTCCGACCGGGAAATGGAAAAAGCCGTGCGGGAAAACTTGGCCGTGCGCTGGTTCAGCGGCTTTGGCCTCACCGAAGAAACTCCCGATCACACCTACTTTTGCAAACTGAGACGCAGGATCGGCACGCAAAAGCTGGCTGACATTTTCAATGTCGTCAACGATCAATTAAGAAGGAAAGGAATGTTCGGTGATGTTTTCAAATTCATCGACGCTTCCGCGATCGTCACCAAAACCGCTCTCTGGGAAGAAAGAGACAAAGCCCTGAAGAGAGGCGAAGAAGCTCTCAACAATCTCAACGTGAAAGATTACGCCGCCGACAAAGACGCCCGCTGGGGGGCCAAATCCAAAACCAACATCTGGTTCGGCTACAAAAGACACCATTCGGTTGATATGCGGTTCGGACTGATCGACAAATTAGCTGTCACGGCGGCCAATGTCCTGGACTACCAGACCCTGGAAAATATCTGTCC
>DYSM01000158.1 GCA_020718265.1 Draconibacterium orientale
CTGATGATTTGTGTCTAATTTCTAATATCTAAAATCTAATATCTTTTTTTAGTATTTCTTAAAAAATCACAAAATATTCAGACTTTTGCTATTGAGGCAATCTTTTTATCTAAATTTGCGGTATTCAAAGTTTCAAGATGACCACGAAATTCTCTTATTTTATTGCGCTTTTGTTGGGATTATTTTCTTGTAAAAAAAATCAGGAACTTATTGTTTTTGAAGGTTTTACACAAGGAACAACATACCGAATTGTATTTGAACCCGGCGAAACAGAAATTCAGCAAAGCGAAGTCGATACGCTCTTACGCAAATTCGATTTATCACTTTCGACGTATGTGCCTAATTCATTGATTTCCAAAATAAACCGCAACGAATCCTACGCAGAATTAGACACATTTTTTATCGACATGTTCAACAAATCCGCAGAAGTGAATCGCGCATCGGATGGTATGTTCGACATCACGGTTGCGCCGCTCGTGAATATGTACGGTTTTGGTTTCACAACTGCCGACGCACACATAGACAGCACGCACGTGGACAGCTTGTTACGCTTCGTGGGCATGGACAAAATCAAACTCGAAAACGGCAAACTTGTGAAACTGTTTCCTGAAATTCAAATTGACCCGAATGCCTTAGCTCAAGGTCAGGCGGTGGATGTTGTGGCTGAATATTTTGTAAAAAAAGGCGTAAAAAATGTGTTGGTGGAAATTGGCGGCGAAGTGTCGGGCAAAGGCTCGAAGTTCGGCAAACCTTGGACTGTCGGCGTGGACAAACCCACCGAAGGCTCCGATGCCGAAACCCGCGAGCTGCAACGCAAAATTTTTATTGAAAATAAAGCACTTGCGACATCGGGAAATTACCGAAAATATATCGAAATTGACGGCAAAAAATACCACCACACCATTAATCCAAAAACCGGATTTCCGTCGTACAACAGCTTGTTAAGCGCAACGATAATTGCAGACGATTGTATGTCTGCCGATGCGTATGCCACGGCGTGCATGGTTTCCGGCTTGGAACAGGCGAAGAAAATTGTGGAAGCAAACCCAAACCTCGACGCATATTTTATTTATGCCGACGAAAACGGAAATTTACAAGAATATTTTACAAAAGGAATGAAAAAGTTTCTCGAGAGTTAGAAAATGAGCTAATTTGAAAATTTGGAAATGAGGGTTTCCATTTTTTCGACAAATAGTCAAAATCCGCAATTAATTCTCAAATTTTCAAATTAATAAATTTTCAAATTAAGTTCATGAATATCCTCACAACAGACAATGTCATAAAGCGTTTCGATAAATTTACCGCACTTTCGGGCGTGAGTTTAGAAATTGCGGAAGGTTCAATTTTCGGGCTGCTCGGACCCAACGGCGCGGGCAAAACCACACTCATCCGTATCATCAATCAAATTACCGCGCCCGACGAAGGTTCGGTAACATTCAAGGGCGAGCGCCTGCAACCTAAACACATCGGGCTTATCGGTTATTTGCCCGAAGAACGCGGATTGTATAAAAAAATGAAAGTCGGCGAACAGGCGTTGTATCTTGCTCAGCTCAAAGGAATTAGCAAGCACGATGCCGTTACGAGATTGAAATTTTGGTTCGAGAAATTTGAAATCACTTCGTGGTGGAATAAGAAAGTAGAAGAACTCTCCAAAGGCATGCAACAGAAAATACAGTTCGTAACCACAATTATCCATGAGCCTGAGCTGCTGATATTTGACGAACCGTTCAGCGGTTTCGACCCGATTAATGCGAATTTGTTGAAAACCGAAATTTTGAATCTGAAAAAAAACGGGGCAACAGTCATTTTTTCGACACACAACATGGAATCGGTGGAAGAAATTTGCGATGATATTGCACTGATAAACAATTCGCGCAAAGTTCTCGACGGTAAAGTGCACGACATCAAGCAACAATACAAAGACAACACGTACGAAATCGAATTCAACGGCACGTTTAACAAAATGGCGGCGAGCCTGACGGCAGAATACGAAATTGTGAAAATTGAACCACGAAACGGAAATCAAAATCTGACGATAAAACTCGTAAATGACCTCACAACCAATGAATTGATTCAGCGCATGATGGCATTCGGGAACATTGTGTCGTTCCGCGAATCTGTTCCGAAAATGAACGATATTTTTATCCGAGTGGTAAACGAAGCCAAAGCCGCCGAAAAAGCCGAATAGAAATCCTTATTTTAGTGTATATCAATATTTTATATCGAATTTTATGAACAAAATAAACTTAATCATACAGCGCGAATATCAAACCAGAGTTAAGAAAAAATCGTTCATCGTGATGACAATAGTCGGACCTTTGCTCATGGCATTGCTTTTTTTGGTGCCGATTTTGATAGCAACTTTGCAGGACGATTCATTGAAAAAATTGCTCATCAACGATAAATCCGGAAACTATAAAGATGAGCTTAACGCGCTGACTAACTTCAAGATAAGTTATGTTTCCGAAACCAATTTGGATACGTTGAAATCTTTAGTAAAAAAAGAAGAATTCGATGCGTTTGTGAGCATCGGCGACTCTGCCGACAACTTTGCCGTCCAAATGTATGCCTTTGAACCTGTGGGACTTAACTTAAAACAAGAAATCTCAAATTTGGTTGAGAAAAAAGTAGAATACAAAAATTACGAACGACTTGGCGTGGACAAAGCTCAAATTGAAGCAGCCAAGCCTAACATTCCGGTAAAAACGGTGGTTTGGACCGAAGACGGCGAAAAAACAAGCTCTTCGGAACTCAATTTGATAATCGGATACATCGCAGCCATAGCCATTTACATGTTCGTGTTTATGTACGGCGTGCAGGTAATGCGCGGCGTGATTGAGGAAAAAACCAACCGAATTATCGAAGTCATTATTTCATCCGTGAAACCGTTTCAACTCATGGCGGGCAAAATTATCGGCATCGCGTTGGTTGCGCTCACACAATTTTTGCTGTGGGTTGTGCTTACCTTCGCCATTATCAGCATTATACAAGTTTTTTTACCGGCTGATATGCTTACCGCACAAACTACAGGAAACCTACCTGCGGGTGCGAACGTAGGCAACACGCCGATGTCGGGCGACTTGGGCGAAATTCTTGCCGCCGTGAACGGCTTCAACTGGGCGCGACTCGGTATTTCCTTCCTGTTTTATTTCTTGGGCGGATATTTGCTCTACGCAGCCATGTTTGCCGCCATCGGTGCGGCGGTGGACAACGAAACCGACACCCAACAATTCATGTTGCCCGTTACCATTCCGCTCGTGGTTGCCATTGTTGCGGCGCAAGCTGTGGTGCAATTTCCGGAAGGCGCGTTGGCGCAGTGGCTTTCCATCATTCCGTTCACCTCGCCGGTAATTATGCCCATACGCATGTCGCTGACCTCGGTTCCGTTCTGGCAACTCGGCTTGTCCATCGGACTTCTTGCCGCAACTTTTGTAGGCATGACGTGGCTCGCCGGTAAAATTTATCGCACAGGAATATTGATGTACGGCAAAAAAACATCTTACAAAGAACTTTGGAAATGGCTGAAATACAGTTAGCCAGAAAAGTTGTCAAATTGAAAAAAAGATTTAGAATCTGTTGACTATAGCTACTTTTTCTTTTTCAGCGTGTGATTTCTGTAACCTTTTATAGCTAAGGGAATTAAGCCGAGAATTGGAATGTAAAACGACAGTATAAACGGAATCCGCAATATATGGAGGATATTGCGGAAAAATCCCGTTTTTATATCAATATCTTCCGGCTTGCGGGTTTGGTATTGTCGCTCAAATTCATAAAACGAAATTGCCCAAAACAGCGGCATCGCCAAGAAAAACAGCGTTGGATGTTCCTTGGTTTTCTTTACTAATTCCTTTAAATTGAAGGGTTTACGTCCGTATTTCTGTTCGGCTTCGTGTAACCCTTTCTGCCAACGTTCACGAATTTGTTCAGACAGTGCTTTGAACTCAGCCTGCGTAATTTCTTCGTAAGGTTTATCAATCATTTCATAAGGTTTCACGCGTTCGCCCATCACGTAGGTAAGTTTTGCAGGAAAACCGTAATAAAAAATCCAAGGTTGAAGCAAAATGAGCGGTGTCATGATGCCTAAGGGCAGAAACGGAATGCCTATTGCATTTACAATTCGCGTAACTATCTTGGAATTATACGAATACGGATTTACATATTCGCCGTTCACGGTATGAAAATACACAATGTCGGTTTTGTATTTGATACTCATGCGCAGGTAAGAGGTTTTGAGTTCCTGCAATTGATAGCGTTTATTGAAACCCTTGCCGATGCCCGGCACACCTTCGGGATACAAAAGCAGGTCGCATTCGGTTTGGTGCATCATGGTTTCAAAATTCAGAAACGTGGCATCCACTGCACCTGTTCGTTTCCAAATAAACGGAATGGCATACGGATTCATAAGGTTCGATTGAGACAACATTGGCGAACTTAGTGCGCGCACACTGTGCTGTCCCCACTGAGTGTGTTCGTTAAAAACACTGCCGAAAATCATGGCATCCCACGGAAACGCCATGCCCGAATGGTTCGTCGCAAGTATCAGCGGACGGTCAGGTTGGTTGCGTTCGGGCAAAGTTTCCCAGCCTACAAGTTCGGCACGGAACCACACCGAATTTATCGGCAATGCAACATGCTTTACAATGCCTTTTGCATAATCAATATCGTAAAATTCTTCTGTAACACGCTTATTTTCAATAATTTCCGATTCGGAATACGTTTGATACTTTTGTTCTGACATGGCATTCGGTTCTATATGAAAGGGAAATGCCAAAGTATGAATATCTTTGAATATTAACAAATTTTCCTTGTAGATTTTGTAAATATTCAGAAAAATTGGACAACAAGTGTTCAATTTCTCAAAAAAAAAGTCTCAGAAATTCTAATCAGTGTTTGTAAGAAAACTCATAACACTTTGAAATACAAAATGATATAGTAAAAAATTTGGACTTGAAAGTTTTTAGAAATTATGTTGAAATATAGTAGAAATTCGATTGAAACTAAATAAAAACAATGAAAGACTACTTTTTGACAATTGAATGACCACTAAATGACAAAACATTCGATTGAAAAAATGACTATAACCAACATTGTATTAAATTTTTACACGTTTTCTGACAAGAGCAGCAGAAATCAGTCCTAAAATACAACTGATTACGACTTTGATATTACAAAATCCTCTTTTGCCAAGCGTACTTTTTTTACAAATTGGTATTTGTCGTCTTTGGCGCGGTATCCGACCGGAATTGCCAACACAGCGTGAAGTCCGCGTTCGGCGAGGTTCAAAATTTGGTCATATTGCTGTGGGTCAAAGCCTTCTATCGGGCAGGCATCAATACGACGCGAGGCGCAAACCGTCAGCAATGCGCCGAGTGCAATGTAAGCCTGCCGTGCCGACCAATCTGACAAATTCGGCGAATTTTCTAATTTTTTCATTAAATTATCGGCAAACGCATTGAGGTTTTCGCGCGGAATTTCACGCTCTTTGCTGATAAGTTGCATATAATTGTCCACTTCCGCGCGGCTCGGTTGCACAATACTGCACAGCACAAACACATGCGAAGCATCGGACAATTGCGACTGCCCCCACGATGCATCGCGCAGTTGGTTCTTGGTTTCATGGTCATCCACAATTATAAGTCGGAACGGCATCAAACCGTAAGAAGTTGCGGTCAGTCGCATCGTTTCTGCCAACACATCCACATCTTTCGGATTGAGAGTGCGTTTGGTGTCGAATTTTTTTACGGCGTAACGCCAATTTAAGTCGTCGATAATGGATTGCATAAGGTGGATTCGGATGATGGAAACGTGTTAATTCTGAAATTTATTTTGTTGAAAACAATGCTATTTTCTTGTTTCCTTTAAAATTTTCCCGACACGAAATTAAATATTTTTGAAAAAACGACAAACAATATTTACACTATTTCTTTCTTATTCGATAAAAATATTATCTGCAATGCTTGAAATCAAACCTTTTTCCTTGGCAGTTCGCAGCAGCTCTCGCACAGCTTCGCGCCCTGTGTTGCCTAAACTTAGCGAAAATTCGTTTACATACAACATAATGTGTTTGTACATCACATCTTCGTCCATTTCTTGTGCAAATTGTTTTACGAACGGCAGGCTCGATTTTGGGTTTTGAAATGCAAATTCCAAACTTCGGCGAATGACTCGGCTCACTTTTTGTGCAGTTTCTGCCCCCAAACGACGATTGACCACGATACCGCCGAGCGGAATCGGCAAACCCGTTGTTTGTTCCCAAAAATCGCCTAAATCCATGATTTTCAGCAAACCACGCGCTTCGTAAGTAAATCGGTTTTCGTGAATGATTAAGCCTAAATCAATTTCGTCGCGCAGCAGTTCGTTTTCGATGTCGGAAAAAAGCAATTCTTGTTTGTTCGCTGCGTTCGGGAACGCAATGCCGAGCAGCAAATTTGCCGTTGTGTGTTTGCCGGGTATGCCGATGCGCAAATTCGTAATTTCCGCAGGCGAAATCGGGCGTTTTGCAATCAATAACGGTCCGTTTTTGCGTCCGAGCGCACTTCCGGCATCGGCGAGCCAAAACTTGTCCGTGACGTACGCAAATGCGTGGTAACTGAGTTTTGTTACATCAATATCGCCCTGAAAAGCCTTCTTGTTAAGCTCTTCGACATCTGCCATAACAAGTTCAAATTCAATATTTTCCGTGTCGATTTTATGATGTATTGCGGCATCGAAAATGTAAGTGTCGTTCGGGCAAGTAGATATTCCGAGTGTGAGTTTCATTCTTGAAATTTTGAAAATAAAATCCAAAATTACACAGAAATA
>DYSM01000596.1 GCA_020718265.1 Draconibacterium orientale
CGTGCATTCCCGTCAACAACAGCAAATTCTGCGGCAAATTGTGAGCCGAAAATATCGGCTGTAAAACCGTGTTCCGCTCCACCTACTTGTGCTTGGAAAACAAGTCCGTCTGCTATTTCAGGAGAACTTGGTATTATTGATAAAACAATTGTTTTTCCGGTACCTTCGGGAATAATCAGACCGTCTGTTTGAAGATAAACTACAACACGGTCGGACAATACATCAGCAGAAGTAGCAGCAATATTATTACCAAGTTCGTCTTTGAAAAAACCGTAACTGATATCTGTTGTCCAATCGGCAGTATTATCCACACCGGCTTTTACGATGAAAGAAGTTACATTGGTAGGTAAACCATCGTTTGCAATATCGGCAATATTGAAACGCAAAACTTCAATTTCAGCCGGATTTAAGGAAGAAATAGGGGCACCTGCGGCTTGTGTCAAACCGGCTTCATCGGCAATCGAGGTATTGTCTTGGGCATCTACAAAATCAGTCATTTCCAATGAGAAAAGTTGAGCTGCATCATAATAACCGCAAATTGCTGTTAAATTAATTAATCCCGTTGGTATTGCTTGATCATACATTGCAGAAATAGGGCGGAAAGCAATCGTATTTGTTCCATCGGTAATTGTATAATTTGTGCTTGCTGCAAAAACACCCGACTCAACAAAAGAGACATGATTTAATTGTAATTTTTCGGCTTGATAATCATTGGGTGATGTTGTAACCTGCAAAGGAGTTACAACTTCCGGTGTAATTGTGTTGCCTGTTGAAGAGGCAGTTCCGGGATCGCCGGTAGGAATAAATTCCAACAAACCATGATAAAGTGCCGGAATATTACCATAAATACCGGTTATGCCGTCGCCGATTGCATAAACCGTATTTACAACTTGCAAATTATCGTACACAACAATTGCCGCCGAATTATCCTCGATATAAATATTTTCTTTTGAACCTGTTTTATAATACGATACAACAGCTTCGCCGATTAATTTATACACATTTGTTGCAGTGTAATTTGTTGCCGTAAATTTTGCTCTTAAAGCAGCTAAATCTGCTGCCACTTCAATTATGGTAAAATCGCCGCTTTCATCGGTTACAGTTGTATTTATGGTTCCGGTGATACGGATTCTGTATTGTGTTCCGTAAAG
>DYSM01000597.1 GCA_020718265.1 Draconibacterium orientale
TGTCGAATAAGAAAAAAACAGAAAATAGAGTATACATATTCGACAAAGAACAGCCCATTTCCGTTAAAACAATGCCGATTACTGCTGAATTACCAAAAGGGCTTTACACATTTCCCGGTTTATTCGAAGCCGACAAAGAATCGAAAATCAGTACCGACATACAAGGAAAAATAATTCGTGTTTTGGTCGAAAACGGCGACAAAGTGTCGAGCGGACAAATATTGCTGGAGCTCGACAACAGCTTGCTCAAACTGCAATTGCAAACCATCGAGATTCAAATAGAAGGCTTAGAGTCCGACTTAAAACGCCATACGACACTAGCTAAAGCCGATGCCATACAGGGCGTACAACTCGAAAAAACCGAATTGGCATTGCGTTCTGCCAAAGTACAAAAAAACACATTGCTCGAACAAATTTCTAAAACTACTGTCAGAGCCCCTTTCGACGGAATTGTAACCGCAAAATTGACCGAAGCCGGCAGTTTTGCCGCACCCGGAATGCCCTTGATTCAAGTAACCGACATTTCCGATTTAAAACTGACCGTCAACGTTTCGGAGCGAGAATTGGTTTGGTTTAATCAAAGTTCAAGCTACAAAATAAAAGCCGAAATTATGCCTCAAACCGACTTGAACGGCAAACTGCTTGCCGTAGCCGGAAAAGCAGCGGCGGCGAGCAATTTTCCCGTGCATTTTAGGATCAAAAACCCGAATCAAGATATACTCAAAGCCGGCATGTCGGGGACACTCGAATTGACCATGACCGATACGCAAAAGATGCCGGTGATTCCAGCCTCTGCCATTGTAGGAACCAACATAAAACCACAGGTTTTTTTAATTAAAAACGGTAAAGCTTACTTGCACGACATCGACGTTTTGCGTCGTTACGACAACAAAGCAGTAATTGGCAGCGGGTTAACCGAAGGCGACCGAATTGTTACCAACGGATTTGTCAATCTGTACGACGGCGTCAATGTTACATTTTAAGCATCCGAAATTATGAATATTACAGAAATTGCCATTAAACGCCCATCACTTATCATAGTGATATTCAGCGTTTTTACATTACTAGGCGTAATCGGCTACCAAAATTTGGGTTATGAATTACTGCCCGATTTTAATCAACCTGTTGTGGTTATTAAAACAATTTATC
>DYSM01000159.1:0-2761 GCA_020718265.1 Draconibacterium orientale
GTAATCTTCACGGTTGAAGCGTTTTGCATCGGCGGCGGAGGCAATGGTTTCTGTCGTGTGCGCCACTTCGTGCAGGAAACTTACGGCACGATTTGCGCCTTCACCTATGTTCACGAACACCGTTTCGCCGTCGCGAATCAAATTGCGTTTCAAAGCTTCAAAAAAACCGAGCAAACCTGCGGCAGATGCGGGTCCGAGTTTTACAACGCGCTCAAATCCGACAAGGCGCGCTAAATCGACGGCAAGTTCTTCTTTTACAGGAAAAATTTCGCCTCCGGATTTCCTAACTAACGGTCCCATAAGCGGATACATGCCCGGATTTCCGGTTGCAATGGTCGGGATGAGCGTAACAGGATTGTCGTAAATCGGATATTTTTTCTCCCAGCCGTCGGCAAAGTTTGAGGCTTTTGCGTCCGCCCACGCGTGTGCCATCGGTGCGCAACGGTCGCCTTGTGAGAGCAGGAAACGCGGAAGTTTTCCGAAAATACCGAGTTCGGCAAAATCGGCGAAGCCTTTTTCCACCGCAAACGGACCTGTGCCGCCGCTGAGTGCTTGAATGTAAACATCGGGCGTTTTGCCCATAAGTCGCAACATTTCAAACACTTGCGTTTTCTTAGCTTCGAGGCGCAACGGGTCGAGATTGCCGCCCGTGATGAGAATTCCGTGCGTTTTGGCATAGTCTGCCGCTACTTTTTTTGAATATGCATAATCGCCTTTCACACGGAACAATTTTTGACCGTAAGTGCCGATATGTGCCTCACTTTCAGGCAACGAGTCGTCGGGCACGAACACGCTGCACGACACGCCCGCGCGTGCCATGTAATGTGCAAACGCACTCGCGGTGTTGCCCGTGCTCACAACCACGTACTCCGAAATTCCGTGCTCTTTCATAACGGATGCCGCCAGCGAACCGCCTTTGTCTTTGAATGTTCCGGTGGCAAAACTTTTGTCGTTTCTGCTTACAAAAACTTCTAAATTGAGATTGTATTTGCGTTTGGCATACGCTTCCAAAAACGTCCAGCGTTCCATCGCGTGTACGCCTTCGCCCTCAGTTACAACGTTTTCGCGGTGTTCGAGCGGCAAAAAATCGAAATAATGCCACAAACTGTCGGGTTTATGATGCGGTTTTACGAGTTCCAAAATGTTTTCTTTTGGTGTCGAATATACCGTATTTATTTTATTATCAGCGCAATGCGGGCATTTCTGTCCTGCTGCGAACCATTCTTTAAAACCTGAAATTTTTGCACCGCACGTGCGGCATACGAAATGAAATTTTGACATTTTTATTGGAAATTGGAAATTGGAAACTTGAAACTTGAAACTTGAAATTGGAAACTTGAAACTTGAAATTGGAAACTTGAAATTGGAAATTTGAAACTAAAAAATCTGACATCTGTCTAATCGTGTCTAAAAAAAGCTTTTTATTTTGAGAAAAGAACTGTTTCAAGCTCAGAAGAGTTCAAGGTTTTGGCTTCACCGTTTTTTGCGGTTTTGCTCAAATCTATTATTTTTTCGGAAAAATCCTTTCGGGAAAATGCTTTTCCGGCGATATCATAAGCAATTATTTTTTCAGATTCTGATTTTTTAGTCAAATAACTGTAGAGTTCAGACTTTAGGCTATTTAAAAAATCATCGTCAAACGTAGAAATATTCGATACAAATTCATTAAAATTGATAACAATTCCGGTTTTAAAACCTTTGGAATCTGTAATGAAACTTATATTTTCCATTTTTTAATATTTTAGCAAAAATACAAAAAAAATGTTTTAAATGTTTGAGTCAGTCTAAAAAGTTAGAAAGTTGAAAGTTCTTAAAGTTATATTGCTGATTATGAAGTGTTTATTACAACTTTGCATTTTTCATTAAAACATTCATTATCAATAAATTACACTTTTAACTTTACAAACTTTATACTTTTTAAACTCGGCTCATGTTTCGTTCAACAATAAAAAACGGATTGAGCAGATTTTCTTTGTTATACGTGAGCGGCTCGCCGTTATCGTGGCGGTAAGTGCGTGCGCCGGAACCGAGCGCGATGGCGTGTCCGGCGGCGGTGTCCCATTCCATTGTGGGTCCGAGGCGCGGATAAATGTCGGCGATTCCTTCGGCTATCATGCAGAATTTCAACGAACTGCCTTTGGAAATGACATCGAAATCGCCGTGTTTGTCTTTCAACATATCAAAAACGTCCTGCGTTTCGGGCGACAAGTGCGAGCGACTTCCGACGGCGGTAAACGGTCTTTCAGTTTTTTGGAAAGGTAATTTTTTCGATGCTGAAATTAAATCGTCTAAGCGTTCGTAATCAGAACTTTGCGTGTTTGTAATTTTGTATGAACCAAGTTCCGTTCCGCCAAAATATAACTCGCCGGTAACGGGCACTAAAATCACGCCGAAAACGGGATTTCCGCCTTCAATTAATGCAATGTTTACGGTAAATTCGCCGTTGCGTTTTACAAATTCCTTGGTTCCGTCCAACGGATCGACCAGCCAAAACTGTGTCCAAGTTTTGCGTTCGGCGTGCGGCAAATGTTTGCCTTCTTCGCTCAAAATCGGAATTCCGGTCGGTTCGAGATATTCAACAATTTTCAAATGAGCAAGTTTATCGGCGAGTGTGAGCGGCGAATTATCAGCTTTAAACTCTACGTTAAAATCGCTGCCTTTATACACCGACATTATTTCCTTCCCGGCATGAAGCGCGGCGCATATCGAAGTGAAGTATTTGGAATTCATATATTTGAAACTTGAAATTGGAAACTTGAAA
>DYSM01000159.1:2861-6765 GCA_020718265.1 Draconibacterium orientale
AAACTTGCTACTTGATACTTGCGACTTGTTGCTTGAAAATCAATTGATATCAAAAATAAATAAAATATAAAATTGTAACCGTAACAAGCATATAAATGAGCGTGAGCGGTGCGCCGATTTTGAAATAATCGCTAAATTTATAGCCGCCCGGACCGTAAACCATCAAATTTGTTTGATATCCGGTTGGTGTCATAAAATTTGCGGCGGCGGCATAAGCAACAATCAGAATGAAAGGTGTTGGCGGCAAGTGCATTTCGAGTGCCAAACTTAGTGCCACCGGAAAAACCACCGCAACTGCGGCTTTATTTGTAATATACGCAGCTAAAATTGTGGTTATGAAGTAGATGCCTGTCATTAAGCCTATCGTTCCGAAGGGTTTGAATAACGAAATTATCGCTTGTGCAAACACGTCGGCAATTCCGGTTTTCATCATGGCAGTTCCGAGCGCGAGGGACATGGCGATAATGAGTGCCAAATCGTAGTCAATGCTTTTGGCAAGGTCGCGCGGATTGGTTATTTTTAGTAAGAGTAACGCTGTGAGCAGAACTAAAAGTCCGGTAAAAAGTTTGAAAAAACCTAACGCGGAAAAGGCGATGACAGCAATCGTTCCGCCAATCAAGAAAGTGGTTTTTCCGATACCCATGCGCTGAAATTCCTTTACTCTGGAAATTAGAAATAGGTCGGACGTGTCGCGCATTCGGGTTTCAAAATACGTTCCGGAAAGCAAAAGAATCGCATCGCCGGCTTTGAGTACAATTTTACCGATTTGTCCTTTGAGTGTTTCTCCGTTTCGATGAATGGCAATTGCTGTAGCGTCAAAACGGCTTCTGAAATTAATTTTTTTTAACGATTCGCCGATAAGAGACGAGTTGTGAGGTATCACAGCCTCAATGACTTCCGTGTTTTTTTTGCGAGCGTACATGCCGACGGACGGGATTTGTAGTCCTTCGGTAGATTGCACCAAATCGGCAATCGCTTGCGTTGAACCTGTAAACAACAAAATATCTTCCACAAAAAGAATCGAATCGTCCGGCACGGCTGTAATACGAATATCTTCCCGAATAATTTCAAATAAATATAAGCCTTGCATGTTTCGCAAACCGGCTTCTTTTATGGTTTTTCCGACCCAAACGCTGCCGGCTTTTATTCGTGCTTCCACAATGTAACGGCGCGTTACGTCTTGCATATCGTCAATGGGTCCGTTTCGTTTTGGTAAAACTTTGTATCCAAAAAATACAACATAAGCAGTTCCGATAACCATCATTGCGCCTCCGACGGGAAAAAAATCGAATAATTTCAAGGGCGGCAGATTTGGAATAATGTGCTGGTCGGTAACTAAACCATTTACAATCAAGTTTGTAGAAGTTCCGATAAGCGTAGCACAGCCGCCCAAAATGGTTGCAAACGAAAGCGGAATCATTAATTTTGATACAAATTCTTTTTTTTGTTTGGCGCGCCGGTTTACGTAAGGCATCATGAGTGCAACAATCGGTGTATTGTTCATAAACGCAGACAAGGGTCCAATGACGGAAAACATTCGGAACAAAAATCCGCGAGTTGTTTTTGCACCCCGAAAAATACTGTCGAACACAATATCTAAAACCGATGTTTTACGATAAATATCGCCCAAAAGTAACAACATAACAATTATTGCAATTTGCTCATTTGCAAAACCGCTCAAAATTTCCGAAGGCTCCAAAATACGCGTAACAGCAAGCACAATTACGGCGATGAGAAACGTAAGTGCCGGTCCGACGATTTCTTTATACAAAGAAACGACCAGAAATAATAATACTACAACAACGACAATTGCATCAAAAGAAGGCATTACACCAAAGGTTCTAAAAACTTCGGTAAAGATATAATTTTTCTTTGAACCGGACCGATATTTGATATATTTGCGCTTTAAAATTGTTATTAATAATGCATATTGTTTTATGAGAATCCACAAAGAAGGTACAAAAGCGATTTCGATTATCGGTTTTATTTTACTGTTTATCAATGTTTTAATAGGTATTCTTTTTAAGAATTTGATACCATTGGCGATAATTTTCGTTGCAAGTTCTTTATTCTGGATTTTTGTTATCCGATTTTTCAGAGTTCCAAAACGCAATTTTACGTTCGATGACAATAAAATAATTTCGCCGGCAGACGGAAAAATTGTTACGATTGAGGAAACTATTGAAACAGAGTATCTTAATCAAAAAGTTAGGCAAATTTCCGTATTTATGTCCGTGTGGAACGTGCATCAAAACCTAAGTCCAATTACCGGAAAAATTGCATTTTACAAATATCATCCCGGATTGTTTTTGTTGGCGGCAAACCCAAAATCGTCGGAGCTAAACGAGCGCACAACCATTGTTTTGGAAAACGAAATCGGCATAAAAATTCTCATGCGCCAAATTGCCGGAATCGCCGCTCGCCGCGTGATTTGTAAAGCCTCAGAAGGCAAAAAATTCACTCAAAATCAAGAAATTGGCTTCATTAAATTCGGCTCACGTGTCGATTTATTTTTGCCTTTGGATGCCAAAATTAACGTTAAAATCGGCGACAAAGTCAAAGGCGGAATTACAGTCATCGGCGAACTTAACTGACAGTTATCAGTAAACAGTTATCAATTAAGAGTTTAGGCGAAATAATTTTTCTGTATTAGAAGTAGTGATTTTAGCAATTTCTTCATACGAAGTTCCATAAATTTCTGCAACTTTTTGCGCAATATGCACTAAATAAGCACTTTCGTTGCGCTTGCCGCGCTGCGGAACGGGCGCGAGGAATGGCGCATCTGTTTCGAGCAGAATTTTTTCCGGCGGAATTTCTTTCACAACTTTATCGAGCCCGGAATTTTTGAATGTAACTATTCCGTTAATTCCAAAGCAGAACGTCTTGTATTCCAATATTTTATGAACTTCAGAAACGCCTCCGGTGAAACTGTGAAACACGCCGCGCAACGTGTCGTCGATGTGTTTATCTAAAATCTCAAAAATTTCGGAAAATGCCTCGCGTGCATGAATAATCAGCGGTAAATCGAAGCGTTTGGCTAACGAAATTTGCCGCTCGAACGCGATTTTTTGTTCCTCAAAATAGGTTTTATCCCAATACAAATCAATGCCGCACTCGCCGACGGCGATGTATTTTCCGGTCATAAGTTCAGCCTCAACGCGCGCAAGTTCCGCCTCAAAATCCGCTTTCACATCCGACGGATGCAAGCCTGCCGAGAGTAAAATATGTTCGGAAAATGCGGATGCAAGTTCCTGCTGATGAGCTATTTCCGACGATTTTATTGCCGGCAAAATCATCAGATTCACGCCCGCATCAATCGCTCGGCGAATGACATCGTGTTTTTCCGAACCGAAATTTTCTAAGTATAAATGTGTGTGCGAATCAATCAGCATTTGAATATTTTTTACGCGAAAGTAAGATTTTTGCTTAATATCCTTAAATATTTTATTTTTGAAGAAAAAAATCATGCAAAAATATTTACTGATATTCGTTTTGACTTTTGCTTCTTTTTTTGCAAAAAGTGCGGAACTTGCGCCGCCCGACAGCATCGGAATTTCACGAATTGAAAATTTGCAAAATATTGATAATCTTAATATTACAATGATAGAACCGCTGGCACCCGGTAAAATTCCGTCGTTTTGGTGGTCGTTTGTAATTTCGGCAATCGGCACGTATTTTATGTACACAATTGCGTTGGCGCCGTTGTCAGTTTTAATTGTCTATATTGCCGCCAAACGCAACAAAGCCGAAGTAAATAAATCGCTTTGGGGCATGGTTGCGGGCGTTTTGGTCGGTGTCGGACTTTTTATCGTTTTTAAACTTTTATGAGTTCAGACTATAAAGTCTAAAGTTCAATACTCCGTTAATATTTTTTGTAAGATATTGATTTATTGTAAATTAGATA
>DYSM01000598.1 GCA_020718265.1 Draconibacterium orientale
ATCAACACATCAACAAATCAACAAATCAACAAATCATCACATCAACAAATCAACAAATCAACACATCATCACATCATCACATCAACACATCAACACATCATCACATTTTCCCAACATCTTCCAAAATTCGTTCAATCATTTGTTTGTAAGAATATCCGGCTCTTTCCGAAGCGACAAAAAAACCGGCATCGGGCGAAATACACGGATTGGCATTTATTTCCAGAATTTTAGGGTTTCCTGCTGCATCGACACGAATATCCACACGAACGTAGCCTTTGAGTTTCATCAAATTCCAACAATCGATGCAAATTTGTCGCAATTTGGCAGCCAATTCCGGTTCTTCTTCTTCCACACCAAAACGTCGCATGGTGTTATGATATTCAAAGGTGTCTTCGTCCCATTTTGCTTCGTAACCCATAATTTTTGGTTTTTCGGGCGGATAGTTGTTGAACATCATTTCGGCTGCCGGTAACACTTCCGGACCTTTGTTTCCGCCGAGAACCGAAATATTAAACTCGCGTCCGTCGATATATTCCTCGAAAAAATAGGGTCTATTGTTGAATTTTTTCAAAAAGGCTTCAACAATTTCCGGCTCGCCTTTCATAATACATTCGTTGGTAATTCCTACCGAAGCATCTTCCCAAACGGGCTTGGCGATATATGTAATTTCCTTTTTCAGTTCTTTTGGATTGTCGGTCCATTGTGCGGTGGGCAAACCGGCTTCCGACAGGAATTTTTTGGTTAAAACTTTGTTTGAAGTGATATAAATTCGCTCGGAATCGCTGCCCGAATACGGAATTTTTAAATGTTCCAAGAGAACGGGGGCGAAATAAATAAATTTACCGGTGTTTTCGACACTCTCGAACAGATTGAAAACAAAATCGGGCTGTGCAGCACGAAGTTCTTTGGCGGCTTTTTCGAGATTCAGGCTCACAAAAATCCGTTGCGATTCGTATCCAAGTTCGTAAAGTGCCCCTTCAACAGATTCCGCCTGTACAAGAACGTCTTCCTCATCGGGTGTGGGAACGGGCGAGAGTGCATTTATCAGTATAACAACTCGTTTCATTATCGGTATATTTTTTATTTGATGTATCGAATATAGATTTTTTTATCTAAATACAAAACTAAAATTTGATTTTTGCTGTC
>DYSM01000160.1 GCA_020718265.1 Draconibacterium orientale
ACGCTACATTGTCCTACGGACGAATGCAGGTCAGTAGAGACTTTCCATCGTCCGCCAGGACATGGAAACGTCAGAAGAGGCTTGACATGACACTAGATATTATTCTAAAAAAAATCAGCGCAATAAAAAAAAACTGTTCAAGTTACTGTAAATTCGTTTCTTAGTAAGTTTTTCAGCAAAAACGCATTTCAAGTCCGGAAATGCGTTTTTGTTGTTAAAATTACCGTTTTTAGAGTTTGTTTTTGGATATTATTGGCAAATCTTAGGTTAAAAACTTAAAAATCACTCGTCAAATATTCCAAAACAAACAAAGTAAGATACAAACTAATTCAAAACCGAATCAGAATTAAAGAAAATACCGGTATTTCAAAAATAAATGGGTTAAAACATATTTAAGTGTCGAAAATAAATATAAATTTGCCGAATCTTAATGTCTTTTTTTAAACTCTTTATCAAAATTATTTTATGAACGTATTTAGACCCTTAGTGCTTCTTACATCTACGTTGCTGCTCTTCGCATCAGCTTTTGCACAAAACGACACGGTTCCCGAAATTGAAATGCAGGAAATCGTTGTAGGCGCATCAAAAAACCAAACCAAATACAGAGATTTGGCGGCTTCGGCAAGTGTAGTGGGCGGCTCGACGTTGCAAGCCGGACAGATTCGCACGCTCAGTGATTTGTCTGCGTTTGTGCCGAATTTTTTCATGCCCGAATACGGCTCGAAATTGACATCGCCCGTGTATATTCGCGGCATCGGCTCGCGTATTAACTCGCCTTCGGTGGGCTTGTATGTGGACGGCGTTCCGTATTTTGAGAAATCTGCTTTTGCCTTCGATTTTTTTGATATTCAACAAATTGAAGTGCTTCGCGGTCCGCAGGGAACACTTTTCGGACGCAACACAATCGCCGGAATCGTAAACATCACAACCTTGTCGCCTATGGATTTTCGCGGTTTGAGAATTACGGCAACGGCTGCTAATTTTGGAAATTATGCCGGAAATGTCGGCTATTACGGCAAAATCGGCAAAAATTTTGCGTATTCTGTCGGCGCAAATTACATGCACAACGACGGTTTTTACAACAATACGCTTTTGGGACAAGCTGTCGATAAAACGGATGCTTATGGCTTTCGCAACCGACTAATCGGAAAATTCGGGAAATTCAGTATTGAAAATATTATTTCAGCCGACCGCAGTTTGCAAGGCGGTTACCCTTATGCGGTGCTGGATTCAACAAAAATGTTCACTTCAGAAATTAATTACAATCAGCCCAGCACATACAACCGCGATATGCTTTCGGATGCGTTTATTGCAAAATTTGCAACCGAGAAGTTTGAAGTTTCCTCGACAACGTCTTATCAATATATGCTTGATAAACAGTCAATTGACCAAGATTTCAGTGCAGATTCCACTTATTTTGTCGTTCAGGATCAAAAACAAAATATGATTTCCGAAGAACTCATTTTGCGCTCCAAAAACACCAAATATTACGAATGGCTCGTGGGCGGTTACGCGTTTCAACAAACTTTAGATAAATCAGTTGAAGTAAATACTTACAAAATCAAAAACGTTTCGACCAAAGATTACACCAATATCGTTTGGGGTTACGCTGCATTCCATCAGTCCACCTTTAAATATGCCAACTTCAAACTCACAGCAGGAGTGCGCATCGATTTTGAAAATGACAGTTTGCATTACAAATTTATCAACATAAAAAAAGGGGCTGAAACCGTAAATGTGGACACAGTTTATCCGCTTCGCGCTTACAGTAAAGTTGTTCCGAAAATTGCAGTGAGCTACGCCATTAACAAAAGCAGCATTTACGCATCGGTTGCCGACGGCTACAAAACGGGCGGTTACAACGCAACATTTGAACGTCCCGAAGATTTGACCTACGAACCGGAATACAGCAAAAATTACGAACTCGGATTCAAATCGACCTTCATGGGCGGCAAAATGCACACGGATGTTGCCGTATTTTACATCAATTGGTTGAACCAACAAATCACCCAAGCCGTAATACCCAGCGGAAGAGGTACGATGCAAAAAAATGCAGGCATTTCCGAAAGCAAAGGTTTTGAACTTTCCGTGATTCACAAACCAACTAAAGGGTTCAGCATCAGCGGAAGTTACGGTTACACGGAGGCGAAATTTGTAACGTATCACGACAGCATTCTCAATAATGTTACCAAAGAATACGCACACATTAATTACGACGGCAATTACATTCCGCTCGTTCCGCGCCACACGGTTTCCGGTCAAGTTTCATATTCTTACAATTGCAAATTCAAAGCACTTGATAAAATTCGTATCGGCATTGGCTACAAAGGCAACGGCGATTTGTATTGGAACGATGACAATGTTACCATGCAAAAATATTACAACTTGCTTGATGCTAAACTTTCATTCATAAAAAAAGGTCTTCAGCTGGATTTTTGGGGTAAAAACCTTACGAACGAAACCTATCACGCATATTATTTCAAAGCGTCCGGAAAAAATTACGTTCAAGTAGGAAAACCTTTACAATTCGGTGCTAATCTGTCTATTACACTCTAAGATATTGTGAAAGAAGACCTCTGGCGCAAATATCCGGTATTGTTCAGTTTGTATATCGCACAGTCGGTACCGATGAGTTTCTTTTCAACAGTCGTTCCTGTCATCATGCGGCAGGAACACTACTCGTTGGCATCCATCGGGCTTTTACAATTAGTCAAACTGCCTTGGATATTCAAATTTCTTTGGGCGCCGCTCGTGGACGCGCACGCTCGAACGAATAAACAGTTGAAAAGTTGGATAATTCTGTCGGAATTATTCTATGCCGTTGTTATTCTGTCTATCGGATTTTTCAGTTTAGATGTTGATTTTAAACTCATTGTGATACTTTTACTCATTGCATTTACGGCATCCGCAACGCAAGACATTGCAACGGATGCCTTTGCAATTTTAAATCTCAAACCCAAAGAGCGCGCCTACGGAAACAGTATGCAATCCGCCGGCAGTTTTGTCGGTTCGCTGCTCGGCACAGGCGTTTTGCTAATTGTTTACCATTATTACGGTTGGGAAATATTGATGGTGTTGCTAGCCGCGTTTGTAATTATTGCCATTATTCCGATAATGCTTTACAGATACAAAGCGCAACCTCAAGCCAAAGATACCAAGCGCATAAAATTTACAGATATTTTCAGATTTTTTGCACTCAAGCGAAATTTGCTTCAAATTCCGATTTTACTAATATATTACGCCGGCATTATCGGAGTGCTCACAATGCTGAAACCCTATTTGGTTGATTTAGGCTACGATACAAAGCAAATCGGCTTTATGTCCGGTATTTTCGGCACGGCAATCGCTGCCGGAATTTCAATTTTCGGCGGTTTCATCGTCAAACGCATTACAACAGACAAAGCCCTGATAATTTTCTTGTTTTTCAATTTAATTTCGGGCGGATATTTTTGGTATATCTCAACTTTAACCCCGACATTGACACAACTTTACATCGGAATAGCCTTGCTCTGGGGAAGTTACGGCTTGTCGTCTGTCGTAATTTACACACGAGCAATGAACCATGTACGCGCCGGACGTGAAGGCACCGATTTTACCATTCAAATAGTCATCACGCATCTCAGTTCCATGTTAGTTGCCATTTTCAGCGGCAAAATAGCAGACGCATTAGGCTATACCGGACTTTTCCGAATTGAAACAGGTTTTACCGTTTTCACGATACTAATTGTTTCGGCAGTAGTGATTTACGGTAAAAAACTAAACAAAACCAACGAAGATATTGCATAAAATCCTAAATTCATAACTCTTTTTTGTTAAAAAAAAATCCTAAAATGATAATTCCAAAATCACTTATCGAAAAATACAATGCTGCCGTGCCGCGATACACCAGCTATCCGCCGGCAAATTATTTCAACGAAACCATACAACAAGCTGATTATGTTCGACTTCTGAAAGCATCCAATACACAAAAACCGGAGCAAATTGCGCTTTATATTCATATTCCGTTTTGCACAAAAATTTGTTTCTACTGCGGCTGCAACGCCACGCCGATGGGCAGAAGTTCCGCTGTGCGTCCATACCTTGATGCTTTGAAAAAAGAGATAGAAATTGTTTCTAAATATCTGGACAAAACGCGAATAGTCAGTCAGTTACACTATGGCGGAGGCACTCCGAATGCTATTCCGGCGGAATATATTGCAGAATTGAATCACTTCATTTTTGAACGATTCAACTTCAGCCCGAATGCAGAAATTGCAATTGAATGCAACCCTGCTGAGCTTGATTTTCAATATATTGATGCACTGAAAGCAAGCGGATTCAACCGATTCAGTCTCGGAATCCAAGATTTCGACGAAAATATTTTGAAATCCGTAAACAGAGAAATTAGCAAAATTTCGGCTGCCGAATTAACGGATTATATCCGACGGGGCTCAAAAAAAATGTCGGTAAATTTGGATTTCATCTACGGCTTGCCCGGACAAACGCCCGAATCGTTCGCAGATAATATTCGTAAAGCCATAGAAATCAGACCGGACAGGCTCGTAACCTTCTCGTATGCGCACGTGCCTTGGTTGAAAAAACACCAAACCGTGCTCGAAAAAGTCGGACTGCCTGCCGCCGAAACAAAAACCGAAATGTTCCTCACCGCACGCAATTTGTTGCTCAATGCCGGATACGTTGCGATTGGATTTGACCACTTCGTATTGCCCGAAGACGAACTCAATATTGCATTGGAAACAAACATGTTACATCGAAATTTTCAAGGATATTGCACACGCAACACAACCGGACAAGTTTACGCGTTCGGCGTGTCCGCCATAAGCCAACTCACAAGCGGATACATTCAAAATACATTGAAAATCAGCAATTACATAGAAAAATTAAACAAAGGCGAACTTCCTGTTGAAAAAGGTTACGAAATTTCTGAAACTCAAAACATTGTAAAAGAAGTGATTACGGAAATAATGTGTAACATGACCTTGAACTGGGAGCTCCTTGCCGAAAAAACAGGCATCGAATCCGAAAAACTGAAACAGAATGTAAGAATTGACAATCAGGCAATTACAAACTTTGTGTCAGACGGACTTATATCGTTTTCCGTCCAAGAAATTAAAGTCAGCAAAATCGGCTCATTTTTCATCCGAAACATTGCCGCATCGCTCGATCCTGCGTTTCACGCCGAACTTGGAAAATACTCCAAATCCGTATAGTTCAAATTCGAATAAAACACACAATTATATCTCCAAAGTCGAAGTTTGTCAAATAAATTACGTTTTTTTCTAAAAAGTATGTTTATTTGGAATCATTCTAAATAATTTTGTATGAAACACAGTTTTTTTATAGCTTTGCTACTCGTTACGTTTTTGGCTCATTGCCAAAATTCCGAATCAAAACCGAACGACTCAATAAATAGTAAATCCATGAAATTCAATAAATTAACACTCGAAGAAGAAGCTGTAATTTTGAAAAAAGCGACCGAACGCCCTTACAGCGGAAAATATTACAAATTTGACCAAAAAGGCACATACCACTGCAAACAATGCGGCGCGGCACTCTACAAATCCGACTCAAAATTCGATGCGCATTGCGGCTGGCCCTCGTTCGACGACGAAATCGCCGGAGCAGTTGCACGCAAAACCGATGCCGACGGCAGTCGCACAGAAATATTATGCGCAAATTGTGGCGGACATCTCGGTCATGTATTTGAGGGCGAACGATTTACAGATAAAAACACCAGACATTGTGTAAACTCCGTTTCGCTCACGTTTACGCCCGCTGACATGCCTGCGCAAACCGACACCGCAATTTTCGCTTCCGGTTGCTTTTGGGGCACTGAATATTGGTTTAAAAAACAGAACGGCGTGATTTCCACAACCGTAGGCTACATCGGCGGTCGAACTGACAAACCAACTTACGAACAAGTCTGCAACAAAACTACAGGACACGCGGAAGCCGTCCAAGTGGTTTACAATCCGACAGTTATAGATTTTGAAACACTCGCTAAACTTTACTTTGAAACCCATGACCCCACGCAACTCAACCGCCAAGGACCGGACATCGGAGACCAATATCGTTCCGAAATATTTTACACTTCCGAAACACAAAAAACTGTTGCGGAAAAACTTATTAAAGAATTGGAAACCAAAGGTTTGAAAGTTGTAACACGTGTTACAAAAGCCACAGAATTTTTCCGCGCAGAAGAATATCACCAAGATTATTACGAAAAAGTTGGGAAAAAACCGTATTGTCATGTTTACACCAAACGATTTTAATTCAAATAAGTTTGATATTTTAATATTTTTAAATGTTTTTGTAATATCAAATACAATTTATATCTTTGCATCTCGAAGAGAAGAAGAAATATTCAAATTCGTAACAAAGTGGTCGTAATTAAATAACATTTACAGATTAGAAAAATATTTTATCTTTGTGACATGGAAAAAAAAAGAAGTAAAGATAAAAAATAAAATTGCCAAGTTATTGCCCCATTTAAACGAACGGCAAAGACGAATCTTTCTATCCGCAGATGCAGAAGTACCTTGGATATAATAGATGAGTTCAGTATAAAAAGTCATAAAGTTGAAAGTTTGTAAAGTTAAATTACTGATAATAAGCAATTTACTTAAATTGTAAAATATTTTCAAAAACACTGATAATCAAGCATATAGATTGTTTAGCTAAAATAAAACAGGCTTTTTAGACCAGACTCATATAAGATTTCAAT
>DYSM01000599.1 GCA_020718265.1 Draconibacterium orientale
GGTTTAAACATTTCGACACAACAGAAATCATTGGCAATATTGACTTTACCGTTTTTCCGAAGCAAAAAAGCATTTTCGAACGAACACCTTTACTTTGGGCAGAAGCCAAAACGGGTGACTTTGACGTGCCTACAATGTTTGTGCAACTTATTTTGACCATCGGAAAAGCACGGACGTTCGACAAAATTTTGCCACCTGCGTTTTTGGGTGCGTTTGACTTCAAAAAGATGGCTTTTGTCCCTTACATCAGTGTTCAGGACATTTTTTACCTAAACGATTTTAATTGGAACGTAACGCCAAGCAACCACGAAACAAAAGAATTTAAACTCATCAGAGAACGAGTGGAAGCTTCACTTAAACAAAATACATCTGTTTACGAATACCTAAAAGACGAAAATGAACTCAAACATTATATTGCAAATAATGTTGCCAAAGCAACCGAAACAAGCAATATAAAAATTGATAAAAACAATTTCTACCCTATTTACTTGCGTTGGTTAGAAATTGTGAAACCCATTATTGATGTGCATTGGGACGAGCTAAAAAAAGCAAGTATTTTAGACAGCGACTTTTATTTAGCTGACTTGTTTGTAGATGATAAAGACACCCATAAAATTGAAGATGACTCTTCAATCAGAGATAATCTATTTGTAATTTTTCAAAATCAAGGCTACAAGATTGCGAAAGAAAACATCAAGCAAATGTTTGATGCAACCATCAACATTCGCAACGGAGAAACGTATCAACTTTTTTGGAAACGCTACAAACGTCCGCCATTAAAAGAATTTCAGAACTACATAATTGAGCGTAGAGATTTGCTTGTTCCGCAAGACATCAGAGAACGCAAAGGTGCATTTTTTACCCCAAGAATTTGGGTTGAACTTTCGCAAAAATACCTCACCGATTATTTGGGCGAAAATTGGCAAGAAGACTACTATGTTTGGGATTGTGCCGCCGGCACCGGCAATCTTTTGGCGGGTTTAACCAACAAATACAACATTTACGCCTCTACACTCGACCAAGCCGACGTAAATGTAATGCACGACCGTATTGAGCACGGTGCAAACCTTTTGAAAAATCACGTGTTTCAATTCGATTTTTTGAATGATGATTTTTCTAAATTACCGCAAAGCCT
>DYSM01000600.1 GCA_020718265.1 Draconibacterium orientale
AGACTTTCCATCGTCCGATAGGACATGGAAACGTCAGAAGAGACTTGACATGACATTAGATGTTGTGGGCGGAATGCTCGATGGCTTGGACGCTTGGATGACAGAAAAATCGTTTGAAACCATTGACGATTTTAAAGGTTACATGAGCTATAAAACCGTAAAAGATTCGTCGATTTACGAACGTGCACAGTTTATGAAATACTTCTCAAACCACGGATAAGTTGCACAGAAATATAAAAAAGAATGCGCTCCCGAAATGAGCGTATTTTTTTGCATCATTTTTGATAGAGAATAGAAAAGATACATGCTCATAAAAAGACATATACATATTTTTCTCCTGACAATGACGGCTATCGTGCTGACATTCAAAGTAACGTACGCCCAAGAAACAAAAAAAAATACGCCGCGCGATGTGCTGATGGAACAAATTGCACTGATGAAGGAAAAAGTGTATATGGATATGGCTGAAGCGTTGCACGAGCCGTCGAAAGTCAAAGTTCTTTTTCTCACATACCGCGATTATACCGCACTTCCGCCCGAGGTGTTTCGATTTCCGAACCTCGAATATTTATCGTTGGAGGGCAATCACATACAATTTTTGCCGGATTCGTTCAGCAATATTAAAACGCTGAAATTCCTGGATTTGAGTTACAATCAACGTATTTGGGGACGGCAAGTTATCAGAGAAGTATCTGATATGGAAGGGCTTACAACGTTGGCACTTGCGGGAAACCGAATTTATAAAGTTCCGCCGGAAATTGGGAAACTTACAAATTTAAAAGTTTTAGGGTTAGAGGAAAACCTCATCACTACCCTGCCGCCGCAAATTAAACGCTTGCGCAGTTTGGAAGTTTTTTATTTGGGAAATAATAAGATTGCAGAAATACCGAAAGAAATCGGCAAAATGCGTAGTTTACAGCAACTTGACGTTTCAAATAACCGATTGACCGAAATTCCGGAACAAATCGGCGAATTATATTTACTAAAAAAATTAATCTTAAAACACAACGATTTGCAAGATGTGCCGTATCAAGTATTGAAACTCAAAAAGTTAGAAGTTTTGGATTTGCGTTTCAACCCGACCATAAAACATCAAAAACACGTAATTACAGGAATTTTGCCCGAATCTAAAGT
>DYSM01000601.1 GCA_020718265.1 Draconibacterium orientale
ATACAACAAGCCTAAAAATTTGTCTTAACAAATTGAATATAAGAAAACTATGGAGAAGAAGCAGGCGTAAATTCCAAGGTGTGCATAATTGCTTCCACTTGGCGCATGAGGTTGCGCTTGTTATTTTTGCCGCCATATACAAAACCGTCCACCGTAACAATTCTGTTGCGTAAAGTGTCCACCGAGCTGTGGCTCACAAACGGTCCGCCCATGAATGCGCCTTCGGTTTTCCACAAGCCGCGCAGTTCGGCGACGTAGCGCGTGCCGAGCAACATTTCGTGAAAATGTATGGGTGCAGCATTTTTTTCGGTCATCATAAACGAACCTTCGCGCGGACCGGGCACGTTGTGCATGGTTATGGAGTCGCGCATGAACACTAAGTTGTTCAAATTCAGGTCGGAAGTATCTTTATACGGATAATCCCAAATGAGCAAAGCTTGGGTTGAATTTGGCGTTTCGAGGCTGAGCCATGCAAAATTTTTGTGCGATACATCCAATTTGTAGCCCTGCGGAATTGCAAGTTTGAGGTTATATTTCTTTATTAATTCAGAAATTATTTTTTGCTCCGAAAGACTTTTATATGTAGAAATCAGGCGTTCGCGTTCGGCTTCAATAAAAAGATTTGCAATTTTATCGGCATTTTTTTTCAAGAGTGTTTCAAATTCTTCGGCGTTTTTGGCTTGTGCTTCAACCACAATTTGCGGAATCGCCCATTTGTTATACGAAACCGTCAGGCTGTTTTTCGGCACATCTTTTGAAATTGTGGCGATAAACAGGTTTTTTTCGCGCTTGGTGATGCTCGAAAAAACTTCGAGCGGAATTTGCGTAACACCGTACATGGCTTCGGGCTGCGGCATTCCGAGAATTTCGGATTGCAAAACCTCTCGAACCACATCGCCTTGCGGTCCGTTCCATTTTTCTTTGGACATTACAACAAGTATGCGCCCTTGCGTGCCTGTAGAGGAGGGTGCGAGATACTCGGTGTCATCGCCGGAGCGACACGCCGACACAAAGAGCAATACGCTCAAAAATATCGAAAAAGGTTTGACCAATTTCATACAATTTGTATTGAAACGGGGCAATTATTTGTAACAGAACAATTTGTGCTGAACATACAAATAGTTGCTCTATT
>DYSM01000161.1 GCA_020718265.1 Draconibacterium orientale
TATTTTTAAGAAACATTTGAATAACATCGTTTGAAAATCGGTTTGATTTGGTAAATTTGCAAAAAAAATTGCATGAAATTAAAGATAACGGAAATCGGGAAGACGATAAACAAAGCATATCTTACTATGAATGAGAGCTTTGAAAACATTTCGCGTTTTCAGAAGAATTTTCAAACTTTACTTGCAGCAATTGACCGTAATGACAGCGAAGAAACTTTAAAAAACTACATCAATGTTTTTTTTTTCGACACATATTACAAGCAAAAATTTGCGATAAAAGAAAACCTAAATAACATTGACCTTGCGATTTACAACGGAAAAAACGCAGATTCCAAAATTGGAGTAATCGTTGAAACAAAAGCGTTGAAGAACAGTAGCGAGATGATTTCCGCTGACGATATAAACAGGAAAGCATTTCACGAACTCATAAGATATTACTTTGAAGAACGTAAAACGAATTTGGAGCTAAAACACTTAATTATCACGAATTCAATTGATTGGTATATTTTTGACGCAACCGAATTCGAACGATTATTCTACCAAAACAAAACGTTCAGGAATAATTACAATACACTGACTAACAAACAATTAGTCAGCAAAAATACAGATTTGTTTTATTCGGAAATTGCAAAGCCTTTTCTCGAGAATTCGGACGAATACATAGCGTGCACGTATGTTCGATTTGATAAAGTTTCCGAAGATTTTGCGAACTATTCTGAACAGAAATGGCTTGAATTGTATAAATTATTTTCTCCCGAACATTTACTGAAATTGCCGTTTAAAAACGACGGAAACGTGCTGAACAGAGAATTTTACAACGAACTTTTGCATATTCTCGGTTTGAGAGAAACAAAAGACGGAGGTTTAAAAAAAATCGAAAGGCTTGACAAATCCGACAGAAACGAGGGCAGCTTAATTGAAAACACAATAAATATTCTGATTTCGGATGAAATTCTTCAAGACTTTATTACAGCCGAATTGCACGGCGATACGCACGAAGAGCAACTGTTCAGCATAGCTTTGGAATTGTGTATCACGTGGTTAAATCGCATTTTATTTCTTAAGCTACTTGAAAGTCAATTGGTTAGATTCAATTCGAGTTCCGATTATTTGTTTTTGAATAATACAAAAATCCGTGATTTTGAAGAGTTGCGCGAATTGTTTTTTGAAGTCTTAGCGGTTAAACCAAACGAACGAAAAAAGCTAATTCAAACAAAGTACGAAAAAATTCCGTATTTAAACAGTTCGCTGTTCGAACTCACTGATTTAGAAAAAGGAACCGTTAAAATAAATCAAATTAAAAGTCATTCAGAATTACCTGTTTTTAGTTCAACCGTATTGAAGGACTTTTCCGGAAAAAAAATTGTCGGTTCAAAACCTCTTCTTCACTATTTGTTTGATTTTCTTGACAGTTACAATTTTGCAAACGACAAAAAAGCTGTTATTCAAAACGAGAATAAAACCATAATCAGCTCGTCTGTGCTTGGGTTAATTTTCGAGAAAATAAACGGTTACAAAGAAGGAAGTTTCTATACGCCCGGTTTTATTACAATGCACATGAGCCGCGAAAGTATTCACCGCGCTATTGTTGAAAAGTTTAAAACTCAACCCGGATTTGAAAACGTTTCGTCCATAACAGATATTCATAACAGTCTAAATATAAGCAATTTAAAACAAGCGAACGAACTGTTTAACACGATACGAATTTGCGACCCTGCTGTGGGAAGCGGTCATTTTTTAGTTTCGGCACTAAACGAACTTATTGCCGTAAAATCCGAACTCAAAATCCTAACCGACAAAGACGGAAAATTATTGAGAGATGTTGATATTGAAGTCATTAACGACGAATTATTTATATCCGTAGAAAATGAGATGTTCTCCTACAACTATAAAAATAAAAGTAGCCGAACAATTCAGGAAACTATTTTTTTTGAAAAACAAACGTTGATTGAAAACTGCTTATTCGGTGTGGATATTAACCCAAAATCTGTAAATATTTGTCGCCTGCGGTTGTGGATAGAATTATTGAAAAATGCGTTTTACACTTCGGAAAGCAATTTCAAAGAACTTGAAACACTGCCCAATATCGACATAAATATAAAATGTGGAAATTCGCTGGTAAGTCGATTTACTTTAAACGGAAACGGTTTTCAAAACGGAATGTTACAAAATATGCGCCACGCAACACGGCAATACAAAGAACAAGTTATTTTGTATAAATCGACCGACGATAAAACAACGAAAAAAAATTGCGAAAGCAAAATCTCGGAACTAAAACAACACTATATTTCGCTTGTAAATCCGTATGATAAAGAATTAACTGCAATCCGACAAAAAGAGAACGAACTTAAAAATAAACCATTGATATTCAGCAAAGAAGACCAAGTTTTATGGAACAACAAATTCGTTGAAATTTCAACAGAAATCGACGATTTGCAAAAAAAATATCAACAAAAACTAAATACACTTTACAGTAATGCCTTTGAATGGCGCTTTGAATTTCCCGAAGTTTTAGATGATGACGGCAATTTTGTCGGGTTTGATGTCATTATCGGAAATCCGCCTTACGGCATTTTTAACAAAAAACAAAATCAAAAAATCTCAATTAAAACAAGCGACGATGCAGTGGTTGAATTTTATAAAAATACATACAAAGCCGCTGCCGAAGGGATGATAAACGCTTCCAAACTGTTCTATTTGTTAGGATTTAATCTTTTGAAAACCAACGGAATAAATTCTATGATAATTCCCTATGGATTTCTTGCCGATGTAAGTTCGGCAAAAATACGACAACATATTTTTGAACATTTTAAAATAAATTCCATCGAAGTTTTTCCGGAAAGAGACAATGCAAGTAAACGCGTTTTTGACGAAGCCAAAATATCCACGGCAATAATTTCAACACAAAAATCAAAACCGGAAAACGATTTCTCACTCGGCATCTCGTTTGAAAAACGTATGTCTGACAAAAAGATTAGGCTTTCCGTCAGTGAAATTAAACAATTAAGCGGCGAAAAACTGACGATTCCTCTGATAAACCAAGAAGAATTGAATGTTTTGTTGAAGATAGCTGCCGCAAAAACTGTTCCGCTCAAAGAATTTTCCGAATGTTTAACTGGTGAGGTTGATATTTCTTTGGCAAAAGATGCGATTACCGACAAAAAAACAAAATTTCCGCTCATAAAAGGTGTCCAAATTGACCGTTTTACACTCAAATTATCGGACACTGAAATTAGTCAGGGAAAAATTCAATTCTTAAATCTCGAAAAGTTTAAGAAAAACTATTCAGGGCAAAAATTAAACCATTCACAACTGCAACGTATTGTATTACAAGGCTTAACGGGAGTAAATGAAAAAAGAAGAATCAAAGCAACTCTTGTCCCGAAAGATTATTTCTTGGCAAATTCGTGCAATTATATTTTGTTAAATGACAAAATAAATTCAAACTATCTCCTTGCACTGTTAAACAGCAAAATTCTCAATTTTGTATTCAAATGCAAAAGCACAAACAGCAACGTAAACGGCTATGAAATTAACGAATTGCCCATAATGCTCGCTAAAAATACAAAAAAAATAGAAGAACTTATTGATACGATTCTTTTAAAAAAAGAGAACAATACTGCTGCCGACATCTCCAAAGAAGAGCAAAAAATAAACAACGAACTTTACAAAATATACAGTTTTACAAAAGAAGAAATTTCGATTATCGAAAGAAAACTCTAAAAGTGCATTCAAGTTCGTAGCTCTGAAACAGATTTTTCTCATGAAATTTCGCCCAAAAATTATCCCTAAAGATTGGGATTGCCAAACCTGAATTTTCCTTCTACTTTTGCAGAAATTAGTTTTGGTATGAAACTTTCCGAACTCTCGAATCAGGATAAAGCCGTCATTGTAAAAGTGCGCGGACGCGGTGCGTTTCGCAAACGCATTATCGAAATGGGTTTCGTGCGCGGACAAGAAATTGAGGTCGTAAAACCTGCGCCGTTGAAAGATCCGGTGCAATATAAAATCATGGGCTACGAGGTTTCGTTGCGCAATTCGGAAGCCGAACTCATTGAAGTGATGCCGATTACAAGTTTGGAAAATCGGTTCGAAGAAAAATTTCTCGGCACAATTGATTCCGAAGGCTTAAAAAGGGCTGAAACCAACGGCAATAAGGTGATTAACATTGCTTTAGTCGGAAATCCGAACTGCGGAAAAACCACATTGTTCAACTACGCCACCGGCGCGAAAGAGCACGTCGGCAACTACAGCGGCGTAACGGTGGATGCCAAAAAAGCAGTGTTCAACCAAAACGGTTACACCTTCAATATCACCGACTTACCCGGCACATACTCGCTCACGGCATACACACCCGAAGAGCTTTACGTGCGACGACATATTTTGAACGAATTGCCCGATGTGGTCATCAACGTTGTGGATGCATCGAGCATTGAGCGCAATATGTATCTCACTTTGAGGCTGATAGACATGGACATCAAAGTTATTTTGGCTTTGAACATGTACGACGAACTCACAAAACGCGGCGACCGTTTCGACCACCATGCACTCGGGCAAATGCTTGGCGTTCCGATAGTTCCGACGGTTGCGGCATCGGGCAAAGGCATCGCGGAGCTTTTCGATGAAACCATCAGAGTTTTTGAAGATAAAAACCCGATTCTCAGACACATACACATTAACTACGGCGAAGAATTTGAAACCGCAATTAAACAAATTCAGTCGGCACTCGATGTTACGGAAAACAAACCGTTGTCCGACCGTGTTGCCTTGCGCTTTCTCGCCATCAATCTGCTTGATAAAGACCGAGATACACAAAAACTCATGCTTGAAATTCCGCACGGCAAAAAAGCTCTGGAAATTGCGGAAAATTCTGTCAAACGTATTGAAAATCAGCTTAAAGAAGACACCGAAACGCTCATTACCGATGCGCGTTACGGTTTCATACACGGCGCACTCAAAGAAACCTTCAAACTTGCCGAAACCAACAAACAGGAACGCACAAAATCTATTGATAATATACTGACAAACAAATATTTAGCCATTCCAATTTTCTTGTTTTTCATGTGGCTGATGTTTCAGGGCACGTTTACGCTCGGCGATTATCCGATGCAAGCCATTGAGTATCTGGTTGCTGAACTCGCCGGATTCGTAAACTCTTACATGCCGGAAGGAATGCTGAAAGACTTGATTTCCGACGGAATAATCAGCGGTGTTGGCGGTGTTATTGTGTTCTTACCCAACATTTTACTGCTGTTTTTCTTTATTTCGCTCATGGAAGATACGGGCTACATGGCGCGAGCCGCATTCATCACCGACCGCGTGATGCACAAAATCGGCTTGCACGGCAAATCGTTCATCCCGCTCGTGATGGGTTTCGGGTGCAACGTGCCCGCAGTCATGGCAACGCGCACGCTCGAAAGCCGCAACGACCGACTGCTTACCATGCTCATTAATCCGTTCATGTCGTGCAGCGCGCGGCTTCCGGTGTATTTGGTTATCATCGGCGCAATATTTCCCGAATCGGCGGGCACGGCACTTTTTGCAGTCTATTTTACGGGCATAATTTTATCGATAATTGTTGCAAAAATCTTCAAGAAAACAATATTTCGTTCCGAAGATGCACCTTTCGTAATGGAATTGCCGCCGTATCGAGTGCCCGTGATGCGCACAACTGTAAAACACATGTGGCACAAAGGCAAGCAATATTTACAAAAAATGGGCGGTATCATCCTCATTGCGTCCGTAATTATTTGGGCATTAGGCTATTTTCCGACCGAAACAGAAAAAACTGCCGATATTGACACGCAAATTTCCAAACTTCAAACTGATTTTACAACTCAAAAAGTTGTTTTGAAAGACAGTGCTGCGATTTCAATTTTGGAAGAAAGTCACACCGCAGAACTTTCCAAATTAGAAGTCGAACGCCTGACCATCAAGCAGTCCGAATCCTATATCGGGCAAATCGGGCGATTCATCGAGCCGGCGATTCGTCCGCTGGGGTTCGACTGGCGCATAGGTGTGAGCATCGTTACGGGTATTGCGGCTAAGGAAATCGTAGTCAGCACCATGAGTGTGCTTTACGGCGCAAATGCCGACTCCGACGACAGCTCCGAACTGCTCAAAACCAACATACGCAACGCCAAACACGACAGCGGCTCGCTCGCCGGGCAGCCGGTATTTACGCCCTTGACCGCCGCCGGATTTATGATTTTTATATTGATATATTTTCCGTGCATTGCCGTCATTGCCGCCATCAAGCGTGAATCGGGACATTGGAAATGGGCTTTATTTACAGTGGTTTACACAACGGCTTTGGCGTGGCTGCTCTCGTTTGCAATTTTTCAAATCGGCACATTTTGACAAAATTTAGGGTAAAAGATGCAACTTAAACATATAAAAGATTCGTTTGTTGGCGAAAATCATTTCCGGTGCAAGACAGTTGAAAAATTTGCGAACTGATAAAAAAAATCATAAATTTGCAGAATATTGAGATTTTCAAATCGTTTTAATTTTCAAACGATACTTTTTTTCGTGAAAAAACTGTTGCTCTTTGTAATGTTTCTGTGGGTTACGCACGTCGGATTTTCACAAAATTCCGACAGAAATAATATGTATTTTAATAAATGAGTTCAGTATAAAAAGTCATAAAGTTGAAAGTTTGTAAAGTTAAAT
>DYSM01000162.1 GCA_020718265.1 Draconibacterium orientale
TTGGTCTCTTAAACAATTTTTCAACATCCGGCTATAATAAAATATGAAAATCCTCTACCTCTTCCGCCATCCGTCGCCTGTTTTTCATAGCATTGAGGAGCAGTTTTTTGCCGTGCAAAATTATTTGCCAAAGTCTGTGGAGTTTCAAAGTGTGTTTGCAAAATATGACAGTAAGGGTTTGCTCAAACGAATCGCTATATCTTTACAATTTGCATTTAATCAAGCAGATGTAAATCATATCACGGGCGATATTCACTTTGTGGCTTTGTTTCTAAAAAAACGAAAAACCATTCTGACCGTGCACGATATAGGCTCGGTTCTCAACGCTTCGGGGCTGAAAAATAAAATTTTGCGCTATTTTTGGTTTACAATGCCGTTTGCGCGTGTGAGCAAAGTTACCGTAATTTCAGAATTTACAAAACGCGAAATTCTTAAAACTTTCAAAATCAATCCCGAAAAAATTACGGTTGTGCCCGATTGTATTTCGGATGCGTTTACATATTTGCCCAAAGAATTTAATTCAATCCGTCCGAATATTTTGCAAATCGGAACCAAGGACAACAAAAATTTGCCGCGACTTGTTGATGCTTTACGCGGTATTCCGTGCACGCTGACTATTGTCGGCAGGCTCACAAACGACCAACGCCGCATGTTAAGCGATGCTGAAATCGACTATCAAAACGCGTTCAACCTGCCGTTTGCCGACATTGTGAAACTTTATCAACGCGCCGATATTGTAAGTTTCGTTTCGCTGTATGAGGGTTTCGGAGTGCCGGTTTTAGAAGCTCAAGCAACCGGCAGAGCTTTGATTACAAGCAATATAGCTCCGATGTGCGACGTTGCCGACTCAGGCGCTATTACAGTAAATCCGTATGAAATTTCCGAAATTCGCGAAGCCTTATTACGAATTATTGAAGATGAGAATTTACGAAATGGCATCATTTCCAAAGGCTTGGAAAACGTAAAACAATACACGGCGCAAGCCGTCGCAAACCGCTATATCGAAATTTATAACGAAATTATGAGCACACAATAATTCTAAATTTTCACAAAAAATCATTACTTTTGCACATTATTGAACAAAAATAAATACATGGAAACGGTTTTAAGCGGAATTCGATCGACAGGAAATTTGCACCTCGGCAACTATTTCGGCGCAGTGCGCAATTTTGTAAAAATGCAGGACAACAACAACTGCTTTTTCTTTATAGCTGATTATCACTCACTTACAACCTACCCTACCCCACACGATTTGCACAACAATGTAAAAATGGTTTTGGCAGAATATCTTGCCGCCGGCTTAGACCCGGAAAAATCAGCAATTTTTGTACAAAGCGATGTGCCCGAAATTCCGGAATTTTACCTTTTGTTGGTCATGAACGCTTATATGGGCGAACTGGAGCGCACAACAACTTTCAAAGACAAAGTGCGCACACAGCCCGAAAACGTAAACGCCGGTTTGCTCACGTATCCGGTGCTCATGGCAGCTGATATTCTGATACATAACGCGGACAAAGTGCCCGTGGGCAAAGACCAGGAACAAAACCTTGAAATGGCGCGCAAATTCGCCCGTCGATTCAATCACATGTATAAAGTCGATTATTTCAAAGACCCCGAACCCTATAATTTCGGTGAAGACCTTGTGAAAGTTCCGGGCTTGGACGGCTCCGGCAAAATGGGCAAAACAGCCGGAAACGGACTTTATTTGATAGACGACGACAAAACCATTCGCCAAAAAGTCATGCGTGCAGTAACAGACTCAGGTCCGACGATGCCTAATTCGCCTGTTTCAGAACCAATTCAAAACTTATTTTTAATTATGAATTTGGTATCAAAACCGGAAACATTATCGTTTTATAAAGAAAAATACGCCGACTGCTCCATTCGTTACGGCGATTTGAAAAAGCAACTTGCAGAAGACATCGTTACTTACATAACGCCTATACGTGAGCGCATTACGGGAATTATTAACGATGAAGCCTACCTGCGAAAAGTCTCAAAACTCGGAGCCGAAAAAGCACGTGCAAGTGCCTCTAAAACCTTAAAAGACGTACGTGAAATTATCGGATTTAAGACATTTTAATCTGTTAATCAGCAATTTAACTTCTAATAACACAGCTAAAATAGGATTTGTGGAATTTAATGCGTAATATTGGCGAATATTTATCTATTCGTTTCAAAATGATTAAATCGCATACGTTTCACATTCCGGTCATGGGTATCGGTTACACGATTGACACGCCGGTAAAGGTGGCACACTTGGGCATTTCGTCCGTAATTTCATTGGTCGATGATATGCTCATTGAAAAAATGCGCGAGTTTCATTCTCGTAAACGAAATATCCCGTTTGAAGGCATCAGCACTAAAATAGAAAACTTCCGTGCAAAGCGTATCACTGCGTATCTTAATATGGTGGATGATATTGTAAATCAGAAGTTTAGCCTTCTAAAGCAGTCCTTTCGAGAAAAAGCTGAAGACTTTGAAAAATACATCGCCTCACTACCCAACTACGAACACTTAAAAACTGAATTTAAAAAACTCAAGACGGATTCCGAAATTTCGCGTTTTTTTGACAGAATGCGCGAATCCATGAAACTTGGCTCAATAGATGTCAATATTATGACAAAATTGGACAAGGAAAATTACCAAGACGGCACAAAACTCCCAATCGAATACAACGATGCACATGCCGCATTGCGTGGTTTTGCCGAAAGTAAATTGAAGTCGTCCGTTGTTTTATCCGCAGGAATAAATCCCGCACTTTACAGCTATATCGAACAGTTCGACGATTTTTATCCGAACGAAACGGGGCATATCAAGAAAAATATAATTTTGAAAGTCAGCGATTACAAATCTGCGCTAATTCAAGGTAAGTTTTTGGCAAAGAAGGGCTTATGGGTTTCAGAATTTCGGGTTGAATCCGGATTAAATTGCGGCGGACATGCTTTTGCAACCGAAGGTTTTTTGATGGGTCCAATTTTGGAAGATTTTAAACAAAACCGAGAAAATTTATCTAAATCAATCTTTGAACTCTATGCGCCTGCCTTAGATGCAAAGAAAAAACAAATTCCGGCACAAATGCCCAACATAAAAATCACAGCTCAAGGCGGTATCGGAACGGCACAAGAACACGATTTTATGATGGACTACTACGGATTAGATGCTGTTGGTTGGGGTTCGCCGTTTTTGTTGGTTCCGGAAATAATTGATGTGGACACGGACACACTCGAACTGCTGAAAAAAGCCAAAGAAGACGACTTGTATTTGAGTAATATTTCGCCTTTAGGCGTGCCGTTCAATAACTTACGAGGAAATTCGGAAGACAAAATTCGAGATTCTCGTATCGCCTCCGGTAAGCCGGGAGCTGTGTGTAAAAAACAATATTTAAAGCTTAACAGCGAATATCCTGAGGCAACGTTGTGTATGGGGTCGAACACGTATCAACAGAAAAAAATCAAGGAATTATCGGCTGAAAACCTCTCAAAATCAGAGTATAACAAAAAGTTCAAGGCAATTACGGACCGCTCGTGTCTGTGCGTTGGTTTGGGAACGGCATCGTTACTGACAAACGATTTGGACACTTCTTTTGAAGGTAACGGTGTTTCGGTTTGTCCGGGTCCGAATCTGGCATATTTCTCCGACGAATATTCTCTGAATCAAATGATTGGACATATTTACGGACGTTTGAACATTATCAAGCGTAAAGATCGTCCGAATGTTTTCCTTAAAGAAATTGAACTGTATATCAGTTACTTAAAGTCCAAAATTTCAGAATTTGGCTATAATATTCCCGAAAAACAAATAAAACAATTTCAAACCTTCAAAAATAATTTGAATGCAGGAATAAGTTATTATGCGGATTTATTTTCAAAATATAAATCCAAAATTAGTGATGACAGAGGTTCTTTTAGCAAAGAATTACAAAAATTGAAAACAGACTTAGAGTTTGTTTCTGTTGAAAATCCGAAGCATAAAGAATCTACAACTATCTAAATTTTAATTTTGCACCAAGCCTTGAGAATTAAGCCCAAGCCTTGGTGCAAAGTTCAATAATACGTGTTTTTGCTTTATTTTTGAAATATTCTTCGGATACTATATTGCGCTGATACATTTCGAGCATTTTGCTCTGAAGTCCAAAAAACGTTACAAGAACGTCTTCAATTTCAGTATCCGCACCGACTTCGCCCGTAAGCCTTCCTTTTTCGTGCAATTTTTCTCCAATTTTTCGTATATCGTTCCTAACTTTTTCAGGAAAATCGAAACTGTGATCATGCGCCAAGACTACGTAAAACTGAATCAAAACAGGATTTGAAGTGTAGGATTGTAAAATAAAATTGCAAATATTTTCCATAACTTCCCTTACCGTTTCCTTTTTCGGAATGATGTCAAAAATGAAACCGTGAAACGCATCGCGGTTTTCAACAAACAGGCTTTCAACAAGTTCACATTTGTTTTTGTAATGTCTGTACAAATAGCCGTCCGAGACGCCGGCTTCAGTTGCAATAACCGAAATAGTTGCACCAAAATAGCCTTTTTCAACAACAGTTTTAATTGTTGCCAGCTTTACTCGTTCTATTTTTTCGGTATCGGTTTGTCGCATCTTATTGGTTTCTATTTACTTAAACTCCACTCAAATCCGGTTTTAGTATCTTTTATTTCGAAACCTAATGAAGTAAGCTCGTTTCGGATTTTATCGGACATCGCCCAATTTTTTTCCGCTTTTGCCATCATTCTCATATTTAGCAATAAATCAACAACTTCCGAGAGTTTATTCAAATTATCATTGGCTGCTTCCATTGGCAAAAGTCCGAGTATGTCAAACACAATATCTTTCATAATAGATTGTAAATGAAACAAATCGTTTGCTTCAATCGTGTCGTTTCCTGCGGCTATTGTATTGATGAGTTTTACGGCATCAAATAAATGCGCTATCAGAATCGGCGTATTGAAATCGTCGTCAAGGGCTTCAAAGAATTTATTAATCAACGCTTTCACATCAGCATTCCCGTCGTCTGTTGCTTTCAAATTCGCAAGGGTTTCCATGCCGGTCAGTAGGCGTTGAAGCCCTTTTTCAGCGGCTTGCAGCGCGGAATTTGAAAAATCCAACGGGTTTCGGTAATGCGCCTGAAGCATGAAAAAACGCACAACCATCGGATGATAAGCCTGTTCGAGCATTGGGTGATTGCCGGCAAAAAAATCGTCGAGTGTTATGAAATTTCCGAGCGACTTGCCCATTTTCTGCCCGTTGATGGTTATCATATTATTGTGCATCCAAAATTTTACAGCATCCTTTCCGGAAGCAGCTTTGTTCTGAGCTATTTCGCACTCGTGATGCGGAAACTGCAAGTCGAGCCCGCCGCCGTGAATGTCAAATTCTTCGCCTAAATACTTGGTACTCATAGCAGAACATTCCAAATGCCATCCCGGAAATCCCGTGCTCCACTCGGAATTCCAACGCATAATGTGTTCGGGCGAGGCTTTTTTCCAGAGCGCGAAATCGGCATTGTTGCGTTTTTCGCTTTGCCCGTCGAGCACGCGCGTGTTGGAAAGTAAATCCTCCACTACCCTACCCGACAACTTACCGTAATGATTTTTTTGAGAATACGTTTCTACATCAAAATACACCGAACCGTTTGATTCATAAGCAAATCCGGAGGCTAAAATTCTTCGAATCATTTCAATTTGTTCCAAAATATGTCCGGACGCGTGCGGTTCAATGCTTGGAGGAAGTGTATTGAGCTGCGCCACGTTTTTATGATAACCGTTCGTGTAATATTGTGCAACTTCCATTGGTTCAAGCTGTTCCAAACGAGCTTTTTTGGCAATTTTATCTTCGCCTTCGTCGGCATCGTTTTCCAAATGCCCAACATCGGTAATATTGCGAACGTATCGAACTTTGTAGCCCAAATATTTTAAATAACGAAAAACTAAATCGAACGTTACAGCCGGACGGGCATGTCCCAAGTGCGCATCGCCATACACGGTCGGTCCGCACACGTACATACCTACGAAGGGCGGATGTATGGCTTCGAATTTCTTTTTTCTTCGAGTTAGTGTGTTGTAAATATGCAAATTATGTTCCATAACGGAAAATTTATTTCAAGATACAAAGATATAATTTTTCAGTTTAAAAAAAACAGTTTAGACTTCAGAAATCACAAGCTGTGCATGAGTGTTACACTAACTTTTTCAATTTTGCCTCCCATCGGCGGATTCAACTTAGAAACTTTTACACTTGCTTTGTGAATCCCTGACAAATTTAGAAACAAAGCGTCTAAGATACGTTGTGCCAAGTGTTCAAGCAGATACGATTTGTTTTTCATCTGCTCTGCAACAATTTTATAGGCGGTTTGATAATTTAAAGCATCGTGAATATCATCTGTTTTTCCGGCTGCCTTGCAATCTGTTTCGATGCGCAAATCAATCAAAAATTTGTTGCCAACAATCTGTTCTTCGGCATAATGCCCGTGAAAAGCATAAAATTCCATGCCTTCAATTTCAATAATTCCCATCGCTAATTTTCGGCAAACTTAGGCAAAATTCAGTTTCTTTTACGAATTTATATTCAAAAAGGATGTTTAAAATCTATATTTTCAAACATTGAT
>DYSM01000602.1 GCA_020718265.1 Draconibacterium orientale
TCAATTTATTTTTCTTATTTTTCAAAATACGCTACAGTATTCTCGTATTTATAATTTTCTTCTTATGTTTACTTCCCGCCAACTCCGAAAAAAATATATCGATTTCTTTGCAACCCACGGACATGCCGAAGTAGAAAGCTCTTCTACTGTTCCGCACAAAGACGACCAAACGGTGCTGTTTACCACGGCGGGAATGCAACAGTTTGTGCCAAATCTGATGGGGAAACCCCACCCAAAAGGAACTCGGCTTTCGTCGGTGCAAAAATGCGTGCGAACCGTGGATATTGACGAAGTGGGGGATAATCGGCATTTGACCCTTTTTGAAATGTTGGGGAACTGGTCGTTGGGTGATTATTTCAAAAAAGAAGCCCTTACATGGAGTTGGGAATTTTTGACTAAGGAGGCGTGCATTGCTCCTGAACGCATTTGGGTAACGGTTTTTGGAGGAGATAAAGATATTCCGCTCGATACAGATGCGGAAAAAATTTGGCTTGATTTGGGAGTTCCAAAAGAAAGAATCGTTCCCATTGGACCGGATCCCAAAAATCCAAAAAAAGGACGAGGAGATAATTTTTGGGGACCAGCAGGACCCACAGGACCATGCGGACCGTGTAGCGAAATGCACATTTGGATAGGAGAAGGACAGCCAAAAGAAGGGCAAAACCCTGCGAATGATGATACTAATTTTGTAGAGGTGTGGAACGATGTGTTTATGGAGTTTTATTCTGACGAAAACGGACAATTGTCAAAACTTGATAAGCAAAATGTCGATACGGGAATGGGATTGGAACGATTGACTATGATTTTGAATAACAAAAAAACAGTATTTGAAACCGATGTATACGCTGAAATTTTGGCAAAAATAGAAGATATTTCTAAAAAACAATATCCTCCATACCACGGAGATGAAGACGAAAACAATGCAATCACTCGGGCATTTCGGGTAATCTCCGATCATATCAGAACAGCAACGCATATTATTGCTGATGGAATTGCTCCATCAAACGAAGGACGAGGATATGTGCTGCGGAGGCTTATTCGGCGAGCGGTGCGATATGGTGCGAAACTTGGAATCACTGAAACCTTTTTATCAAAAGTAGCGTCGAGTTATATCGATGC
>DYSM01000603.1 GCA_020718265.1 Draconibacterium orientale
TCTTTAATTTTAGATGTTTGTTTCATCTAAACCCACACGAAAAGTGGTAGAACCAAATTTAATAATAATGGGATTGTCGAATGTAGTTCCACTACTCAGGTTTACATCGTAAACGGGACTCATAAATTTAAGCGAATCGGGACACGAGTAGTTTTGTTCTGATTTTACAACAGTTAATTTAATATTTGCGTTTGCTGTCCCTTTTGGGATGGTAACGTCTATGCTATCCAATCGAATGGTTTTATCGGCCTGAGCAACGTTTATGGTTGAGTCGCACACAATTTTTCCCCAACGTAAAACTTTAATAGTGTCGCTGTATTGAATATTGCAATTTTCTTCGAACAAAGCATTTCGGTAATAAGCTGTAGTTGTAGGCGATAATTTTAATTATGTTTCGGAAATAGCTACAATATTTGTTTTTAAAGCCGATGTTGGCATGGTAGCTGATAAATCGACCCAACTTGATTTGTCGATGGAGCCTTGCCATTGCTGCCGACCGCGTACTTTCCATGGCGAAATTAATGTTACCGATAAATCGCTCACACTGCCCGATTTCAGTTTTTCGGACTCTAATACAGTTGTCAGATAGTGTTCGTTGAGTGCTTCTTCTTTGGTTATTTCTACTAATTGAAAGGTGTCGGTTGTTAAATAGTCGATACAATTAAGTCGCAAAAAACCACTGTACAAATACTTCGACACGGAGTCGTTTGTTATTACACAAAAATATTTTTTCTTTAAATTTATCTCGTTCACCTCCACGCTGAAAACCGAATCGGTTTTTAACCAACGCTTTTGCAAACTTCGGTCGTGTGTCGGCTTGTGCGGTTTGCAAATGTACTGTTTTGTGCGTTGGCTGTTCATTATATCGTTTTTTTCTGTCTTTAAGTAGCAAATTGTCTGCCGTGTCGTTGTCTTTTTACACTGACGGCTAACGGATGAGGCTATGGGCATTTGGCGGTTTGCGGGCTACTTTCCTGTCGAGTTATACCAAAGTTTGAGCGGACTACAACGCTTGAATACACGCTGAAACCCTTATGGCATATAGCCTTTGTTGGCGGTACGTGGCTTTTATCAAGCTTTAAGTCGGATAATTTCTTGTTTAATTTCTTCTATAAC
>DYSM01000604.1 GCA_020718265.1 Draconibacterium orientale
ATCTGTGAGGGGGGCGTTGGGTAACTGGCGGTTCTACCTTAATGCCGGATGAGATCTCAAGGAGATGTGAATAATCGCATCTCCTTTTCCTTTATCACAGATCGTGTTGTATTTTGATCTTATAAACAGGGGAGGATTTATGAAACTAAATCGATCGGTCATTTCTGTCCGCAGAATGGTTAAGTCAAACATTGAAGAAATTGCTCCTATTAGTAAAAAGGATGCCCTCCTTTATGTGTGGGATTTAACCCAAGAAATTTATTCATTCACAGGAGGTTTTGATGCTGAATCAAGATTACAGAGAAATGTTATCTCTTTTACTCGAAAATAATGTTGAATTTCTTCTAATCGGAGCCTATGCACTTGCTGTTCACGGTTTTCCTCGTGCGACTGGTGACATCGATATTTTTGTAAAACCAGATTCAAAAAATGCTCAATTTGTATTTAAAACACTTGACGAATTTGGTGCTCCACTCGATGGAGTTTCTGCTTCAGATTTTGAAAAACCCGGAATTATTCTTCAGATAGGTGTTGCTCCTCGGAGAATTGATATCATCACGGAAATTGATGGACTTACATTTGAAGAGGCATCTGAAGGAAAAGAGATTGTAGAAATTGAAGAATTGAAGATTCCTGTGATTTCAAAGTTAAACCTGATTCGTAACAAACGAGCTACAGGTCGAGATAAAGATAGAATTGATGCGGAAAATTTGGAGCAGAACTAACCACACATGGTTGGTGATGAGGAAACTCGCATTACTCGCTCCCCCACCACCAAAATGTTATAGCCGGATGAAATTTGCTACGATTGATGTTTGAAATTTCCGTTGAAGTTTTTCCGTTGGAATTTCCAGCGGATTTTTGCTTTTACGGTTGGAAGATTTTCTGAAAGTTGGAAATCAACCACGAAAAAATCGAAAGACACGAAATCAATTTCTTTGAAAAATCAAATTCGGTTTTGAAGTTTTTCAGTCGGAACGATTTCAGATTCAAGTTTGATGATTTTCTGTCGTTTTTTTTGTTTGCGTTGAAGTTTTTTCCACGGAAAATCTTGGCTTTTACGGCGGGAAGATTCTCTGAAGGAATTTTTGTTTTGGTTGAGGTTTTTC
>DYSM01000605.1 GCA_020718265.1 Draconibacterium orientale
CGCAGAATCCCACACGTCAGGTGCACGCTTTGTTAGCCTGCGTGCCTATTGCTCACGAACCCATTGATAACGAGCGTGGACATATTCTACCCAAGATTTCATTTCGGGTAATTGTGTTTCTGACAAATTGCCAAAAAGTTTTTCAATGCTGACACTGATAAATCTACCTTCATTTTTTACCAGTTTTTTCCAAATGCCTGTGGCGGATTCTCCAAGTTTTTTTAATTCTGGTGATGTAACTTTACGAAAATCGTCATTATGTGCTGGCGCAATATGCAAAACACTGACAATATCTGCGCCTAGTTCGTGCGCTTTTTCCATTTCATTGGCTAAAAACTGCTGGCGCATAAACTGATAAAAAGGCTCATAGAAAAGAGAATCGAAACTTGGCAAAATATCTTTGTTGATTGGACAATCAGGCTTTTCAAAAAGATGCCTGTAAATTTCTGTGCGGTCTGTGCCACTATCGGCAATTTTTAGAAAATTTCCGCCATAAGATTCGGTATATTTCCACTCAATCAATACAACTTGGCGTTTCTTATCTTTGCGCTCAAACATTACAATCGAGTCTGCGCTTGTGCAATTTGCGCCCCGTGAGCGTTGACCATTTTTGGAAACTCTTTCACCGAGATAATTTTCTTGACCTATCCACTCGAAAGAAACATAACGCCCATTTTCAATTGGAAGCATTTTTTCGATTTCTGGATAAACAAGGCGGAAAACTTGCGCTAATTCATTCGGTCTGTCAGCAAATGGAAAAAGAAAATTTACACAGCAAACTTGCGAACTGCAAAGATGATTACTTGGCTTTCCATTTTGACCAGTGTGCCATTTAATGCTGTATTTGGCAAAGTGTGAAAGTGCGGATTCTCGAATTTCTGGAACAAGGTTTTGTTCGGCGGATTCAACTGGCAAACAATAAGAGCGAGGCTTGCCGCTAAAAATTCCATCTGAACGTGCAGTATCAGAAAAATATGGCGAACTGATTTTGAACTGTGTCTGTATTGGTTTTTCGCTTTCGAGGAACTTGCTCATTATTTTCTCTCTTTTTGTATGCTTGGAAGAAGCAGGCTAACGGTTTGCGTTACCTGCGTGTGGGCGGGCGTGGA
>DYSM01000163.1 GCA_020718265.1 Draconibacterium orientale
TTTTTGTTTATATAAATTATTGGTAATCAATTTGTTGTAGAGACGAATGGCATTCATCTCCCCTCTGAAAAAAAAATCTATATACAATAAACCTTTCCGAAGCTGATATTTCTGCTCCGGAAAGGTTTAACATTGTTTTATGTGAATCACGGATTTCAAATCCGTGTTACAAGTTTTCCGAACCTGATATTTTAGCTACGGAAAGGTTTAACATTTCTATTTTCAACAACTTACGCTTGTCTTACCTGCTCCAATTTTTCCTGTCCCACGCCGATTGCCTCCAAATTCATAGGAATAAGGTGGTGGTGGCGTTCGGGCAAGGCTTTGGTGAGTCCGGCACGCACATTTTCAAGTTTGATAATCGGCTTAATTTTCAAATACGCGCCGAGCACAATCATGTTAAATGTTTTCGGATTTTTGAGAATGGATGCCTGTTTTGCGCCTTCAATTTTGTAAACCGAAATGTCGGTGCGCGTAGGGTGATGCGAAATTCCGTTCGGGTCATAAAGCAACACGCCGCCGGGTTTAACGCTTTTTTCAAACTTGTCCATGGATTGTTGGTTGAGGATAATTGCGGTGTCGAACTCCGTAATTACAGGCGAGCTGATGCGGTCATCGCTCACGATAACGCTTACATTTGCCGTTCCGCCGCGCATTTCGGGACCGTAAGAAGGAAACCAACTGACTTCCTTACTTTCCATGATTCCTGAATAGGCAAGTATCATGCCCATGGAAAGCACGCCTTGTCCGCCGAATCCGGCTATGATTATTTCTTCTGACATTTCTATTTTTTTTAGATTTTAGATATGAGATTTGAGTATTGAGAAATTCCTAACTCATAATTCCTAACTCATAATTCGTAATTTATCCTTTTATATCGCCCAGCGGGTAAAACGGCAGCATGTTTTCTTCCAGCCATTCGTTTGATTTTACGGGCGTCATTTTCCAGCCGGAATTGCAGTTTGAAACAATTTCGACGAACGATGTACCTTTCTTATCGCGTTGAACTTCAAAGGCTTTGCGAATTGCTGATTTTGCTTTGCGCACCAATCCCGGTTTGTGAACCGCTTGGCGCGATACAAACGCAACGCCGGGCAACATGGCTATCATCTCCGTGATTTTCAACGGATAACCCATCGATTCCACTTCACGACCGTAAGGCGAGGTGGACGAAGCCATTTTTGGTAAGGTTGTCGGTGCCATTTGTCCGCCGGTCATACCGTAAATTCCGTTATTTATGAAAATTATCGTAACGTTATCGCCTCTGTTACAAGTATGTATGGTTTCATTTGTGCCGATAGCCGCCAAATCGCCGTCGCCTTGATAGGTAAATACGAATTTGTCGGGATACACACGTTTTATGCCTGTGGCAACTGCGGGTGCGCGACCGTGCGCGGCTTGTTGCATATCTATGTTCATAAAATCGTAAGCCAAAACGGAGCATCCGACCGGCGCAACGCCGATGGTTTGGTCTAAAATGCCCATTTCTTCGAGCACTTCCATGACAAGACGGTGTGCTGTGCCGTGTCCGCAACCCGGACAGTATGAGAGCGTTGCGCCGGTCATGGCTTTGGTCTGGACGAAAACTTTTTCGCCTTTTTGAATAATTTCTTCGGGTGTAAGAATATCTGACATAATTTAACCTCCTATAATTTTTTGTTCTAATGCGGCAAATGCTTCTTCGGGCGACGGAATCATTCCTCCAAAGCGACCGAACCACTCAACTTTTGTTTTTCCGTTTACGGCAAGTCGCACATCTTCAACCATTTGACCGGCATTCATTTCCACAGTCAAAATACCTTTTACGCGTTCTGAAAGTTTGCTGATAATTTCTGACGGAAAGGGCCAAAGTGTTATCGGTCGTACAACGCCGACTTTTATGCCTTTTGCACGTGCTAACTCCATGGTTTTCTGCACAATACGCGCACTTGAACCAAACGCGCAAATCAAATATTCGGCATCGTCCGTGTTGATAAGTTCGTATCGAACTTCGTTTTTGGAAATTTCAGCGTATTTGGACTGAAGTTTATGATTATGAGCTTCTTGCACTTCCGATTTCAAAGCCAAAGATGTGATAATATTGCGCTCTCGCGTGGTCGGTTTTCCGGTAGTTGCCCACGTTCCGTTTCTGCGAATAACTTCGGCATCGGTGAGTCGCGGTTTTTGCGCCGGCAATACCACTTTTTCCATCATCTGACCAATCACGCCGTCGGACAAAATCATCACCGGCGTGAGATATTTGAATGCTAATTCAAAGCTTAAATCAACAAAATCTACGGTTTCTTGTACGGATGCCGGCGCGAGTACGAGCAAGCGATAATCGCCGTGACCGCCGCCCTTAGTTGCCTGAAAATAATCGGCTTGCGATGGTTGAATCGTTCCCAGCCCCGGACCGCCGCGCACGACATTTACGATTAAACACGGTAATTCTGCGCCTGCAATATAAGAAATGCCTTCCATTTTCAGGCTTATTCCGGGGCTTGACGATGAGGTCATGGCTTTTTTTCCGGCTCCGGCAGCACCGTAAACCATGTTTATTGCAGCAATTTCGCTTTCAGCCTGCAGCACTTGCATTCCGGTGCGCAAATGCGGACGCTCGGTCATCAAATATTCGAGCACTTCGGATTGCGGTGTAATCGGGTAACCGAAATACGCATCCACGCCGGCGCGAATTGCGGCTTCGGCGAGGGCTTCGTTTCCCTTCATTAATTTGGTTTCTTCTTTCATATTTATTTTTTTATTAAACATTTTTGAAACAAACTTTTTGCGGAAAGTCTGTTTTTTCTAAAAAAAAGCCGAAAAATCCCTAATAATTATTCTGCTTGCTTACGTTCGGGTTTCATTCTGAACACTGAAATGCACATATCGGGGCAGACTAACGCACAACTTGTGCAGCCCGTGCAATTATAGTGGTTGGCAGGGAATGCAAAATTGAAGCCCTTGCCGTTCACATGTTCGTTTAATTCAATGACTTGCGTGGGACATGCCACTACGCAAACGCTACAACCTTTGCAGCGTTCTTTGTCTATAATAATTGCGCCTCTTATTTTTGCCATATTTGGTATATTTATATTTGTGAGTGAAATGATAATTTTCAAAAGTATAAACTTTCAAACGATTTCGGAAGTTTTTTGACGTGTTTCGACAAATAAAAAATCTGTTTAGAAACATATTTTTCAAAACAGATTGGTCGGAACTTTTATTATTTCTGCAAGTAATTATGTTTCAATATATTTGAGATTTAATACGAACTCGGTAAATCTTCTTGTGTTACAATAATAAAATCTGCTTTTGCCGAATTTTCTGTATCTAAAACTGTAATATTTTTTTGCGTAACCGTTGTGATTGTAACTTTGTTTTGCTTTGGTTTTAACTTTGTCAAATACCATACAATTCCTTCATTATTGTCGGAATGATACGAACCGTTAAAGTGAAGAAAATGTGTTTGTTTCGAGAAGTTTTTAGCTATAAAATGAGCCATCGTTGCATCTTTTAATGCTTGCGATTTGGGCAAATTTTCGCCTCCGTGTCCTTGAGCCATCTCAAGCATTTCTGCGTAGCAATGCAAGGTGTTGTCATATTTAAACGGCAAGGGTGCAATAAATTTTTTTGCTTCGGGCGTTAATTTATTCAATATTTCGACACCTTGTTTATAGACAGAATTTGCGTATCGACGCGGAACATTGGTGCAAACAAAGGATAAACCGTTTTCTTTTGCAAATTCAACGAGCGGCTTGTAATCGGTTTTGTAATTTTGCCACAATCGCATTTCATCTTCAAACCGTTCCTGAGTGATAATATCGTTTAAATATTCATTCATTATCAACTGATTATCTGTCTCAAACATTTCAGCTCCGAGTTTTAAGTTTGTTCCGTGTTTGGCGAATAAATCTTTTGTAAGTTGAAATTCTAATTGATGTGCAACGACGTTGTTATGCAATTCGCCAAAAAACACGACATCTGCATTTGTTGCAACAGACAATAAATCAGAATATTGAACAATATTTCCGTCTTTCGAGAAAATGTTGTAGCTTACATTAGGTTGTGAATATAAAATTTGGCTGGTTGATGCAAAGAATAAAAGCATTAATATCCTGATTCTCATCGAGTTAGTTTTTATCTGTTTCTAAGATTTCTGCACGCAACGAAAATTCCGAAAGGAGCGGCGTTTGGTCGTCGCGCATACCTTGTCGAAAGCGAAATTTGTATGCGCCGGCAGCCGGAAATGCCACGTCGCGCTTGTAAAGCAACGTAGTTTCAACTTCGGAACCTGTGTGTTTTCCGAGCCATTTTCCTGTGTCATCAGCCATGTCGAATTCCAGCGTATCTGTTTGCACGGTTCCGTCCGGTGCAAGAACTTCGGCAAAAATCCAAAGGTTGCTTGTGGCAAAATTTTCCGAACTTTTCAAGTCGAAAAACAAATAGTAATTTTGCTTCGGTTCGGTTATATCTAACTGAAATTCAGCTACTTCATCTTCATTCCAGACGCTATCCTCAAAGTTTATGCTTTGCGAAAAAAAACTACTTTCGGCACACGCCTCCGTCAAAAGCAGTGCCGAAATGAGGATTATTCCGAGTTTATTCTGTAACAGGCGGTGCATCATTATTTTTTTGTTCGGTTGGTCTTTCATTTTTCTTGACGAGTTTTTTCGATCCCGGTTCGGTCAAATTTGTTGCAGGCGGCTCTGTGCGTACTGTGCGTTCTGTCGGCTGCTTGGGCTGTTGCGGCTTATTTTGATTTTTCTGTTGATTCGGATTCTGATTTTTTTGTTGATTTTGCTGATTTTGAGGTTTATTTTGATTTGGATTTTTCTGCTGATTTTCAGGCGGATTCGGATTGTTCGTTTGCGGCGGACGATTCGGTTTTACCAACTTTTTTTCGGTTGGTTTTACTTCAATATCTTTATTTTCAACAGTTTGAATCTGAGAATCTGTAACCTTTGCTTCAGAATTTTGAACCGTTTTTATCGGCGTTTTCTTTGCTTTTGGCTTTTGTTTTTTCTTGTTAAATTTATCAAAACGTGTGATACTTCCGTCCAAATCGTGCGTGTAGCTTAGTTCTGCTGCAATATTAAACGTACTTTGATTTGCAAGTTTTTCCGGCTTGATTCCGTTTTTGTTCATTTCAATGACCTCGTGCACGCGTTCAACCTGAACACCGGTAACATTTTTCGGATAAAATTCCTCGAACGAATACCAAATCGTTTGTTTATGCACATCGGTTTTGAAATAATATGCAGTGCCTTCCTGCGTTTGCAAGGGCGTATGTTCCGGAAAATCTTTTTTCGCATCCACATAAGCATCTTGCTCAAAATTGAGGCAACATTTCAACTTACCACATTGACCTGCAAGCTTTTGCGGATTCAGAGACAGTTCTTGGTCGCGCGCCGTATCCGTGCTCACGGAAATGAAATTCGACATCCACGATGCGCAACACAGTTCGCGCCCGCAGGAGCCGATTCCGCCGATACGTCCGGCTTCTTGGCGCGCACCGATTTGGCGCATTTCGACACGAATTTTAAACTCATCTGCCAGAGATTTAATCAGTTGGCGAAAATCCACACGTCCGTCGGCAATGTAATAGAAAATAGCTTTTGAACCGTCGCCTTGAAATTCCACGTCTCCGATTTTCATATCCAACTCCAACCGCTTGGCGATTTGGCGTGTGCGTAACATCACTTCGTTTTCGCGGTCGATGGCTTTCTCAAATTTTTCGAGATCCATGTCTTTGGCTTTGCGATACACTTTTTTCATCTCTTCTGTGTGGCGCACGCGTTTGACGCGCATTTGCTCTCGAACAAGTTCGCCAACTAACGACACCGTTCCGATGTCATGCCCGGGCGATGCTTCAACAGCAACTAAGTCGCCTTCTTTGAGTTTCAGTGCATTAACGTTATGATAAAACCCTTTTCGGGTATTTTTGAAGCGAATTTCAACAACGTCTGGTGTCGTCTCGTTTTGCGGCAAATCTTTTAAAAAATTATGCACATTCAGTTTGTTGCAACTGCTCGGATTACAAATTCTGTCGCCCATGAGCGTTTGAGTATGGCAACCTCGGAGTAAATTTATTTCTTTATTCATGTTTGGGCTGATATGTTGGGCTACTTTCGATTTTTAACTATTGAGTTTTCTGATTTTCAATAATTTAACCATAAGTCACCATTTAATTCAAAAAGTCGAGACTCTAAATGAACCTCGTATATTATTTTCTGTTGTAAATCGTATCTAAATTTAAAATTTCAATCAGAATAATGTTATCTCCCGCGAATTATCGTTGCTTGCAGCGTAAATCTCCGATGCAATTTCATCTCCCGTTTTGTCTGATTGCCAACTGCCGAAAAGCGAAAAAAAATCATCGGGATTTTTCTTTAAATCATCGGATAAGCTCGTGTTTAACAATATGTTGCCGTATTTCAAAAAAAAATGATTTTCTGATTTTAGATAATTTTGCAAGTCAAATTTTGAGATAATTTCATTCCAAAAACTAATGGGCAGGATGATTGCCTCCTGTTGACCTTTTT
>DYSM01000009.1:0-23735 GCA_020718265.1 Draconibacterium orientale
ATTTCTCTATATCGTAAAGAATTTCAACAAGTTATGAGTTTTCTTACAAGCACTAGATATTCAGATAGGTATTTTTACGAAGTTTTTTTATCTTTGCCGCATGCTTTACACAACCAACATACTCATCAAGCCGGGCTTTGACCACAAGCTTATTGCGCCTGAAGAACAAGGTTTTTATTCTAAATTAAAAAAATTGTTTGTTACAACGGAACACGCTGTTTTTGAGGAGCTTTCCGATGTCTCAGATATTCTCAAACGTATCAGTTTGGCACTTACGGAGTGCGAACTTACAAACTTGGTGCGTATGAGCCACGACGATTCGGATTTTTATTTGGATACCGAAAAAAAACCGCACGATTTGGGCAAAGTTTTGGAGCAATTTCGTATGGACGTGCAGAGTTATTACGAACGTTTTTTTGAGGAAATTGCCATTGTTTTGGAAGATACGGCGGACGGCATGAATTATTCAATAAGCATAAGTTTGTCGCGTTTGTATTACCCCGAAACCTTCCCGATTCGATTCCGAATTTCGGCTACGCCCGTATCGGTGGATGTAAAAAAAACGCAGGAACGTTTCGCTCTGACGGCTGCAAAAATAGAACAAAGTTTGCGTAAATACATGCAAATCGGTTTGTTACGCGTCATAAACGCCCAAAACGGAAGCATTACCGAAGAAAAAAATATTGAAATTCCGAATTATAAATCCGAGACCAAATTGAAACCGAGTTCGGCTAACGATTCGGACTGTAAATTATTTCCGCTTTACGATGTAACACTCGGTGTAACAACGATTTCAGAACTCGAACAACTTGGCTCGAAAGCTACGGATATTAACGCATCGACAAACAGACCCTATGATTATTTTCGTATAAAAGGGATGAATTTTTGGCACAACGGCACCACGGCTTCGCACTTGTACCTCACTTACTCCGACCCGCTGCCGCGCTCGTGGATGAATTGCGGTTGGGATTGGCAATTGTCCTACAACGATTGGATTAAATTGCTTGAAAAACAAGGCTTTCATGTCTTGGATGCCCACAAACCCAAAACGGAACGCTACGACGGAAAATTAAGTTTAACGGCAGAACTCATGGCAGAACTGCTGATGCCGAACAATTTAACATTGACCGTAGAATGCGATTTTTCTTACAGTCAAAAAACGGGTTTGAATACCGAAGGCACGTTGTACAGTTTGCGAATTTTGGCGTCGTAATTTTGGCAAAATTCTTCAAATTTCAATCTCGAACATTCTGTTTTTTTACGAATATCTCAAATTTTTCGCATCAAAAGTAAACCGTCGCGCATAGGCAATACAACAGACTCAACGCGGGTGTCGTTGCGTGTAAGTTCCATGAAATCAAGGATTCCGTGCGTGTATGAATCCGTGTGTGTGTGCGGGGCGAGCACTTTGTTATCCCAGAAAATATTATCGGCAAGTAAGTAGCCGCCTGTTCTAACTTTTTCAATCACAGCTTCAAAATAGCGCGAATATTGTCGCTTATCGCCGTCGATAAACACTAAATCGAACTGACAATCAAGCTGTTTAACAATATCGAGCGCATCGCCGATGTGTAATTTTAGTTTATCGGCGTTTCCGGATTTTTCAATGTATTTTTGAATCATTAATTCGCGTTCGTCATTGATTTCAATGGTGTGCAAAATTCCGCCGGGTTGTAAGCCTTTTGCCAAACAAATTGCGGAATAACCTGTAAATGTGCCAATTTCTAAAATACATGTCGGGCGCAACATTCGGCTGATTTGCTCCAGAAATTTACCTTGCACGTGCCCGGAAAGCATACGCGGCATAAGTAATTTTACATGTGCTTCGCGCGTCATTTCCGCAAGTACGGCATCTTCGGCAGCGGTGTAGGTTTGCATAAACTTTTCAATTGTATTCATATTTTTTGAAAAATGAATTTTTTGCTTAAATATTTAATTATTTTTGTGCTGTGCAAATTGTTACCGCAAAAGTAAAAAAATACCCGCAACTCGAATGTTGTTTTCAAAGAAGGATGTTTATGTTTAGAATCTGCAGATGAAACGATTATTACTTTTTATACTCATTTTAGCTCTCACAAAGTTTGCGAGCGGGCAAACTGAGCTCGAACGTGCAGAAAGTTTGATGATTGACGAAAATTTTCCGGCAGCGATTACATTATTCCAACAACTCGTTTCGGAAGACCCGACAAACCCCGATTTGCAATTTAACCTCGGTTTTTGCCTAATGAACACACCAACAGGACGTTTTTCGTGCATCGAACATTTTGAACATGCCATTGCAGGTTACGAAAAATATCCGGAAAAAGCTGAAAATCAATTTTCGGCATATTTCTATCTCGGCGAAGCCTATCATATTAATTATCAATTTGATGCAGCAATAGAAACCTATAATAAAATTCTTAAAAAAACCGATGACCACAAAATTGAAAAAACCGTAGAACGAAATATAGTGTCATCGCAACTCGCATTGAATTATTTCTCAAATCCGTACGATATGTACGTAACCAAACTTGGCGTGATAAACTCCGAATACACCGACCACAGCCCTGTAATAACAGCTGACGAATCTGTAATTATTTTCACATCGCGCCGTCCCGGAGGAACAGGCACACAACTTACCGAAAGCGGTCAATTATTTGAAGATGTGTATATTTACGACCGCAGAAAAGGCATCGAAGCAAAGCCGGAAAACATCGGCAGCCTGATAAATACCGACTGGCACGAAGCCACTTGCGGACTTTCGGTGGACGGACAGGAAATGTATCTGTACCGTTCCACCGGCATTACGGACGGCGACATTTATTACAGCAAACTTAACGGCATAACGTGGAGCGAACCCGAAAAACTGAACGAAAATATCAATTCCAAAGGGCGCGAAACGCACGCAACCGTCTCTGCCGACGGACAATATTTCTATTTTACAAGTAACCGAAGCGGCGGCGAGGGCGGTTACGACATTTATGTATCAAAACGCAAAAACGACGGACAATGGGGCAAGGTAAAAAATCTCGGTAAAACCATAAATACAGAATTTGACGAAGAAGGTCCTTACATACACCCTGACGGTAAAACGTTGTATTTTAGTTCAAAAGGTCATCCGGGAATTGGCGGTTACGATGTTTTTTGGTCTGTGGCGGATGACAAAGGCAAATGGTCGGAACCCGTAAACATGGGTTTTCCGCTCAATACCGTAAACAACGACGTGTTTTATGTGCCCACAGCCGACGGCAAGCGCGGCTATTACGCCTCCGAACAAAGCGGTTCGCCCGACATTTACATCGCAAATTTATTTAATCAAAAAGAAAAAATCTTGACACTCGTTTCCGGAATTTTTCAGGACAGCTATCAATTCAATCACACTTACCCGATTGAAGATTGCAAACTGTACGGCGACACAACCGTTTTGCCAAACAAACGTGTGATTTACAAAGAAATAACCTTCAATAAAGGCGACAGCGTTATCCAAACGCACCGCACCGTTACCGAGCGCGAAATAACGATTGCCGACAGCATCTATAAAGTGCCCGTTGATGCCACAATTTTCGTGCTTGATACCGAAACCAAACGCCTCGAAAATACCTACGCGCCAAATTCTGTAACAGGCGATTATTTATTTGTGCTGAGCGAACGAAAAAACTACAAAATCTATTACGAAGCTGAAGACTATATATTTGATACAAAAGATATTGCGCTAAAAGGAGACAGTTCGTATCGAAAAATATATTATGTTGCAGAAACCGATTCCATAGTGCACGGAAAAGTTCATAAGGCAAAGAAATTTGGCTTCGACATGGGACAAACAACGCTGAACGATTACACAAGTTTGGAACTGGATTTGCTCGCAATTTTCCTCAAAAAACACGACGATTTGATGGTCAATATTTCCGGATACGATTATTTATTTGATGATTCCAATCGCAATTTTTTCAGACTTGAATACGAATTTGCCGAGGCGCGCAAAGAAAAAGTCAAGACTTATTTGACCGACAAAGGCGTAAATCCGCGCAATATTTACACCGACATGTTTCCCGCAGACATCATCGGCGACACCTTAGAATATACAATTTTCGACAATATTATGCTCGCCCAAGCCGAACAGGAAAAAGTTGAACGTCGCGCCTATTTCAAAGAGGTTCAGGTTGCTGCAAATTTGACCGAAGAAGAAATCTATAAACTCTATGGCGACAGCCTCATCGCTTCATCGGATACAGCTTTGCTTGCTCTGAAAACCGTTTTTGTAAAAGATATTTTGTTCGACTATAATAAATATCAAACCGCTGAATATGAAGCTAATCTAACACTTTTAGCGGATTATTTGAAAGAAAACCCCGATGCAAAAATTGAACTTCACGGACATACCGATGAAACCGGAACCTCCGATTACAATAAAAATTTAGCCGTGAAACGCGCAAATTTCGTTCGTAACCAATTGACATCCAAAGGCGTAAAACAAACTCAAATTGCAATAAAAGCCTTCGGACACACTGCGCCAATTTCCAAAAACAAAGGCGCGGACGGCAAATTCGACAAAACCTCCATGGCTTACAACAGACGCATCGAAATCAATATCGTCAAACAAGGAAAAAATTCTGCCTTAGAAGTTATTCGTATCAAAGTGCCTGAGAAATACCAACTTGAATCAGAAACTGTTACAGAAATTCGCCCCCCGAGCAACACAAACAACGGAAGTTTACCCAAAGTTTATTCAATTTGCATCGTTGTATCAGAAAAAAAGCTAAATTTGGACGATTTTTCAAGTTACCCCGATGTGCATGAGAAACAATATCCGGACAATAAGTTTATGTATTTCTTCGGAAACTACACCAAAGAAGACGAACTTTTGGATACCTTCCAGAAAGTAAAAGCCTCAAATACAGGAGCTTTCATCTTTTTGAGAAAATAAAACCATCCGCATAGAACATGAAGACGAAGCAGTATATATTAACCCTCATTTCAATCATCTTATTGAGCTTTCAAACACAAGCTCAGTTAGATAAAGAATTAGACAGTTTGAAAATTGCCGAAGCATTCATCGAATCCGAAAATTTTGAATACGCCGTCGGATTTTACAGGAATTTCATAAACATGGATCCGGAGGATCCTGAAATCAACTTCAAACTTGGGTTCAGTTTGCTCAATACGCCGTCGGGCAAGCAAGAGTGTCTTCAATATCTTGAAAAAGCTGCAAAAATCTATAAACGCAAACGCGGAAAAAACAGCACATCTTACATCGAAGTTTATTTTTACTTAGCACGCTCATACCGCGCCGTGTATAGGTTTGACGAAGCTATGTCAATGCTTGCCGACTTGCAAACCAAAATACGGAACCGACGTTTTCGTGTGGAAATTGAATCCGAATTTATTCTTTGCGAAAGCGGTAAATATCTGTATAGCAACCCCGTAAATGCTAAATTAGAACTATTTGGCGAACCGATTAATTCTGTGTTTTCAGACCATAGCCCCGTTATTTCTGCTGACGAATCGGTTCTAATTTTCACATCAAGACGCGAGAATGCATCGGGCGGCGAACCCGATATGGACGGCAGTTACAGCGAAGATATTTTCATTACCGAAAAGATTGACGGCTCGTGGACAGAACCGCGAAGCATCAGCAGTAATATAAACACTGCAGACCACGAAGCTTCTATCAGTTTATCGCTTGACGGTCAAACACTTCTGCTTTACAGAGGCGAAGACGAAGGCAGTATCTACATCAGCCGACGAAACGGAAGCGATTGGACTGTGCCCGAAAAACTTGGCGGAACCATTAACACAACTTCCAGAGAAACAAGTGCTTCGCTCTCCGCCGACGAACGTTTGCTCTATTTCACAAGCGATCGCAGCGGCGGCTTTGGAGGATTAGATATTTATGTTTCCGAAATTCAACCGGACGGTTCGTGGGGCGAACCCAAAAATTTAGGACCTGCTGTAAATACCGAATTTGACGAAGAAGGTCCATATATTCATCCTGATGGCAAATCGCTGTATTTCAGCTCGAAAGGACATTTTAACATGGGCGGTTTTGATATTTTTAAAGTCGAACGCAACGAATTTGGCACGTGGACACTGCCTAAAAATGTCGGTTTTCCGATAAATACCATTGAGGACGATGTGTTCTATGTTCCGTCGCCGGACAGCAAACGCATCTATCTTTCTTCTTACCGAGTTGACGGGCTGGGCAAAAGCGACATTTATCTCATTAATTCAGATGAAACTCCAAAGGCGGAAATTTCGGTTTTGTCAGGAAAAGTTTACGCAGAATGCACCCAAATTGCTAAACCTGTAAACGTAACTTTAATAGATGTAAACTCCGGCTACGAAACCTATTATACGCCAAATGAATTTTCGGGCACATTCGTGTTCGTTGCCCAAAAGGAACTCCCTTATGTGCTGCGTGCATCTGTCGGAGGTAAATTAGTTTACAGCGACTCCATTTTGTTGAACAAATTTGCTTCATATAAAATTCAATATGACTCCATTCGCTTGGATCCGTTTACGGACTGTCACGCAGTCGCAGGACGAAGTGATACCACAAAAAATGCGGTAAATACTGAAAATACAGCCTCTGGTTTGGCACAAACACTATTTATCGGCAACGTGTTATTCGGCTATGCCGCAGATAATTACAAACCAACTGCCGATGTGGATTCACTCATTTCTTTTTTAGTTTTAAACTCTGAAACGAAAATTTTGATAAAAGCTTATGCCGATGCCAGCGGTGCCGCACTTGAAAACTACTCACTTTCCATAAACAGAGGAAATGCGGTTAAAGAATACTTTAAAACACGTGGCGTAAAAGACAGTCAATTAGAAGTTAACGGATACGGCGAAGAAAATCCGATTGCACGAAACTATAACAGCGGTCTCTCAGATTCGGAAAGTCAAAAATACAACAGACGCGTTGAATTTGAAGTGATAAGTCAATCAAAAACAGTTTTAAAGATTGTTGAAAAACCGAACATTCCCAAAAATATCCTTAATCCGTCTTACAAAAAAGATTATCAAAAAATTAAGCGTAACGACATAGAAATCAAGGTTTAGAAATTAATCTTGATATGTCTGCATGAATGAAAATGTCAGCGCAATATCTCGGCACAAGGCTTTAACAAATTCTGTTTTTTCGTTGTCCAATGAATTTACGGATGCAAGTTCCAATACACCAAGTACTTTGGATTTATTTGCAATCGGGTACAAATATAAATGTTTCGGTTTTAAATGTCCGAAAGCCGTTGTGATAGTGAGATAATCTTCTTGAATTTCAGGCAGATAGATTACGTTGTTTTCGGCAGCACACGTTCCGACCAAGCCTTCCCCTAAGTTGAAACTGCGGGTAATTTCCTTCTTCATGTTATACGCGTACGCGCCTGCAAGTTCCAGATTTTGAGTCGTTTTAGTACTTCTTAAAATATAGATTCCTGCAATTTCGATGCTTAGAAAATCTGACAAAGCCGATACAATTTTTGTTGAAATTTCGGCAGGCGTATTCAGATTGTTTCGCAAAATTGCATTAAACTCACTTAATTTTTCCGAAAATTGGTAGCGTTTATCTTTCTGTGCGATTATGGTTTCGTATTCTGTGAATCTTGTTGTAACATAAGCACTTAGCTCCGAAAGTGCCGGCAGAACGTTGTCGTCTGAATGTGCAGATTCAAACGTATGCTGTTGTTCGGGTGCATTCCGAAACTGCGTTACAGCCTCTCGGTAAGATTTGAAAATCCGGTTTACAGTCTGAAATCGCAGGCGAATTTGCATTGTGCGCACAGTCTCAAAACTTCTGTCCGACTCTACAGCTGTGAGTTTTTCGGCGGCTTTTCGAATTTCGTTAAGTTCTTGTTTGTAAAATCTTTCCGTTCCGAATATCAGAAAAAAAAGCGGAACAAACGGAATAATTGCCAGCAAATAAGACAAAATAGTGTAATACTGTTTTTTGTCGGCTTCGGGTTCAAATTGTGTCTTTAATTCGGATAAAATATAATAATATTCCGACACCGATAACTCATAATCGGGCGCATTAGTGAGCTGCTCCGTTTCGCTTATGCCCGCCGTAACTAATTGTTCTGCATAACGTTGCAAATAAAGTTTGTAAGTTTGAATTTTATCTTTAACAATTTGATTGTCCGGCACAACCGCTAAAAGTTTATCTGTCAGCGCAAGTAATTCGTTAAATTGATGTGCCTGCAAATCGGACATGGATTTTTCGCGTTGCGCAATAACAGATTTCAGCGTTAGAATCGCAAACGTGTCCGCATTGAACGTCAGTGTTTTTTCAATCTGACTTTCGGCAAACAAAATATCGGAAATTAATTCGCTGTTTCGTCCGCGCACTGCCTCTTGCGCAATGTATGCCGATGTAATTTGTTCACGAATTTTGTCCGAAGTTTCATAAGCATTTTCCAAGTTAGCTTTGATATTTACGTTCTGAGAGTTATCCGAAAGCATTCGGAGCTTTTCTTTATCCGATTTTATGGTTTGAATAATGCTCATATATTGCTTGCCTTTTACGGTAAACTCGGTGCGAATATCGAAAAATGTGTCATAAAATTTTAGTAACGTATAGTTTGTTTCTAAAAGCTCCTGAGTTATGCGAACATTTTGATTTTTTTCGGACAACTTGTTCGATAACCGATACGCACCAAGCCACAACACCAGCGCAAGTGTCGTCCACACTGCAAGTTGAAGTGCTTGTTTTCCGTATAAATCCTTAAAAATTCGATTCATTTGTCTGTCTGAAACCGAGAAAAATCTCGCCCGTGTTTACAGCCCCAAAGTTAAATTATTTTTTTAAAAATGCGATAATTTTACATTCAGTTGAACAAAAGACATAAAGATTTTACATTTTTTGATAGTTTCAAAAAAAAAATCCGGAACTTGACACTTCATTATTTCTATGAGTCCGGTCTAAAAAGCCTGTTTTATTTCAGCTAAACAATCTATATGCTTGATTATCAGTTTTTTTAGACCAGACTCGTAAATTATTCGGCGACTTTTGCGGTAACATTTGTGTTGAGCTTGTATCTGCAATACGCGAAAGGCTACACGCCGCGCGATGCGGGTGCAATTCTCATTGCGCAACCTATCATGATGTCCGTCGTTTCGTCTGTTGCCGGACGACTTTCCGACAAACGCGACCCGCATCTGCTTGCTTCCGCAGGCATGTCCGTAATTGTTTTCGGTATATTTTTGCTGAATTTTTTTATGCAAATACGAGTAATTATTTCATTATCGGGAGTTTGTTGATTTTGGGTATAGGATTTGGGTTGTTCTCGTCGCCTAACACGAATTCCGCTATGAGCGCGGTGGACCGTCGCTTTTACGGCATCGCGTCCGCTACACTTGGCACCATGCGCAGTATGGGCATGATGTTCAGCATGGCAATAGCCACACTTGCAGCCTATTTGTTCGTGGGCGACCATAAAATTACGAAACTCAATTTGCCCGAATATTTGCAAAGTGTTCACGTGGTGTTTATTATATTCACGGTTTTGTGTTTTGCCGGTATTTTTACTTCACTGACCGGCTTGAAACGGAATCATCGGTAGCTTTTCTACGGTCATTCAGACGCTGTCCGTTTTTTTAGTTTTAAAAAAATTACATTCTGTATAACATATCCGGAAATCTGATTTTATCAGTCCGTTTATTTGCGACTTCCGCCAAATCAAACTACTTTTGCAACGTAGAATTTGGAGTAAGTCGTAATTTTTTTATTATGTCAGAACAGAACAACATACAAAACCTTTTAAATCAGATTTCAGAAATCGTAAAAAAATACGATGATTTAGCACAACTTTCGGGCGAAAATTTTAATGTATTTAAAGTTCAAAAAAACTTAGACAAGGATTATGTCAAAACAAATGGTGTCCTTAGTTTGTAAACATATTGTATTTGTCATAATCAATCAATTATCACATTTTCAAATTAACCAATTGTCAGTTTAATGCCCCAAAGTTTCATCCAAATACACATTCAGTTTGTTTTTGCCGTCAAATATCGGCAAAACCTGATTCCTGTAGAACGAAACGACGAATTGCAAAAATACATCACGGGTATTGTGCAAAATCGAAAATGTAAACTATTGGCAATAAACAATATGCCAGACCATTTGCATAAGTTTGTCGGACTGCATCCTTCGTATCCGCCCGCAAAATTAGTGCAAGAAGTCAAGGCAATGTCCTCAAAATTCATAAATGAACAGAATTGGATTGCTCAACGCTTTGAGTGGCAAGGCGGATACGGCGCGTTTTCTTACGCCCGTTCGCAAGTCAAAACCGTGATTCGATACATCTTAAACCAACAAAAACATCATGCAAAACAAAATTTTAAAGAAGAATATATCCAAATTTTAGATAATTTTGAACTGAAATATAAAAATGAAGATTTGTTTGAATTTTATGAATAAAGCATTTCCATAGAGAACAAAGTATTTCCATGCTTTGCCACAAAGAGAAAATAAATCACAGAAACATGGCTGTTCCCTGCCTTGCCACAGATAGTTTTAGACTCGCAAAGACGTCCTATTTGTAACCTGAGACGGCAGTCTCAGGACACGGACAAAGTCAGAGACGGCAGTCTCAGGACAAACCACAGATATATGTAACTCGCGACGGCAGTCGCACAGAAAAAAAATATAACACCATGATAAACATCACCATCAACGGAAAACCATACCAAGCTCAAGCCGGCGACAGCGTGCTGAATGCCGCCGCAAAACACGGAATCGAAATCCCGACCTTGTGCCACGACCCGCGCCTCGAACCATACTCGTCGTGCTTTGTGTGCGTGGTGGAAATCGAAGGCATGCGCGGCTTGCAACCCGCCTGCTCTACGAAGGTTGCCGAAGGCATGAAACTGCACACCGACAACGACAAAGTCCGAAAATCCCGCAAGTCGGCACTCGATTTGCTCGTGAGCGACCACTTTGCATCCTGCCAAGCGCCGTGCAAAACCAAATGCCCGGCAGGTGTGGATGTGCAAGGTTATATCTCACTGATAGAGAAAGGATTATACCAAGAAGCCGTTGAGTTGATTAAAGACGTAAACCCGCTTCCGGCAGTGTGCGGACGCGTATGCGTGCGCCCCTGCGAAGCCGCTTGTAATCGCAATTTCATGGACGAAGGCGCGGCTGTCGGAATTGACTACATGAAACGCTTTGTGGCGGATTACGATTTAGCTCAAAATCAACCCTTTAAACCCGAAATTGCAGCTTCGACAGGCAAAAAAGTTGCCGTCATCGGAGCAGGTCCGGGTGGACTTTCTGCCGCATATTTTTTGCAACAAATGGGACATCAGGTGGATATTTTTGAGGGCAATAATCACGCAGGCGGCTGGTTGCGCTACGGCATTCCGGAATATCGCCTGCCAAACGAAATTTTAGACAAAGAAATTTCGACCATTACCGATTTGGGGGTCAATATTTTTTACAACAAAAAGTTAGGCGAAAATTTATCGTATAAAGAAATTCGGGAAACTTATCAGGCAACGATACTTGCAATCGGCTCACAACGAGGCACTTTGCTTGGGGCAGACGGTGAAGATGCAGACGGAGTTTTTTCCGGTGTGGACTTTTTGCGCAACATGGAACAAACCGGACAACGTTACGATTTCAGCGGAAAAACCGTTGTAACCGTCGGCGGCGGAAATACCGCGATGGACTGTTGCCGAACCGCAATACGTTGTGGTGCAGAGCGTTCCGTAATTGTGTATCGCCGAACTGAAGCCGAAATGCCTGCAAATCCGATTGAAATTCACGAATCGAAATTGGAAGGTGTGGAATACATGATTTTGACCAACCCGACCAAAGTGAACAAAAATGCGGAGGGCAAAGTCGAATCTATCACACTGATACGCATGGAGTTAGGTGAGCCTGACAAATCCGGTCGTCGCCGTCCGGTGGAAGTTGCCGGCTCGGAATTTGATTTGAAATGTGACTACATTTTAGCGGCAATCGGACAAAAAACAGATATTAACTTTCTGAAAGACATTAATTTACATACTTCGGAAGGCGAATTACGACCAAACAAATGGGGCGACCTCGAAGCTGACCCAAAAACCTTGCAAACCGGCATTCCGTCCGTATTTGCCGCCGGCGACGGCGTTACCGGACCTGCAACCGCGATTGAGGCAATTGCGCAGGCAAAAGTCGCAGCAAGGTCTGTAAATCAATATCTTATGGGTGAAAAACTTACGCCGAAACCCAAAGAGTTTTTAAGCAAAAAACTGAATTTCGCAAAACCGAATCCGAAGGTGTTTCAATTGCAATACCCCAAGCAAATGCGCGACGAAATGCCGGTTTTGGATGCAGATAAACGATTGAATTTCAACGAAGTAGAACTCGGATACACCGAAGACATGGCACACCGCGAAGCCGAGCGCTGTTTCGAGTGCGGTTGTAACGAATATTTTACCTGCGACCTCAAAAAATATTGCACCGAATACGAAGCCGAACAAACGCGCTTTGCCGGCGATTTCCATGCGCGACAGGTCAATTTTTCGCATCCGTACATCGAAATTGACAACAATAAATGTATTCTTTGCTCGCGTTGCATCCGCATTTGCGACGAAGTTGCGGGCACAACCGCGCTCGGTTTGGTCAATCGCGGTTTCGACACGTATGTAGCCCCAAGCATGGGTAAGTCGCTGACTGACACCACTTGCGAAAGCTGCGGCTTGTGTATTTCAACCTGCCCCACGGGTGCAATTACCGAGAATTACCGCTTCAAATCGGGTCCCGTGCGCACGGATTCGTTCGTAACCGTAAACCCGTACGGCGGAACCGGCGAAGCCATTGAAATACACCACAAAAGCGGTTTTGTGATGAAGGTTTCGGGCGCGAAAAGCTCCGTAAATCCGGACGGCAACATCGGGCGACAAGCAAAATTCGGCTATCAATATTTGAATGATAAGTCTCGGATTTTCAGACCTTTATACAAAGAAAACGGCGAATTTAAAGAAATTTCGTTTGAAAAAGCGTTTGAAATTATCTCGCAAAAAATAAAATCGGTAAAACCCGAAGAAAATGCCATATTTGCCGGAGCGCGCCTCACAAACGAGGAGCAATATCTTACCAAATTGCTCGCACAAACCATTGATACAAAGTATGTTGGCAGTTTTCATTATTTGGGAAGAAGCGGTTACGAACACAATTCGATGCGCAATGTGCCGTTTGAGCAAATTCGCGGTGCAAGCAAAGTTTACATTTTCGGGGCGGAATTAAATTATGACGACAACATCATTGATTTTTTGGTAAATAATACCAAATTTTTGAAACATATTGACGTTGAACTAATTACAGTCGGCGAAAATCGGTTTGCATACAAAGCAACCAAAGTTACGCATGTAGCTTCGTATTTTGATTTTGTAAAAGCCGTGAATCATTATGTCGTTTCAAAAGGTCTTCAAAATCAACTATTTATAGACGGAAATGCGGAAAATTGGGAGACTTACAGACGCGAAATTTTAAGCGAATCGTACGAACAACTTGTACAACAGTCGGGCGTGAGCGCGGAAACTATCGAAAAATTTGCGGAAGAATTTAATAATCAGCAACATGCAGTCATAATATTCTCTGAGAAAGATATTTGCGGAAACACTTCCATGGAGTTGCAAAATTTGACTGTCATCATCGGGAATGCCGGAAAAACGTCTTCGGGCATTGTTGCGCTGAAAGAGAAAAACAACGCGCAAGGCTTGATTGATAACAATTTAGCTTACAATGCCGATTTGGAACTGAATCTGCTCGAACACAAGTTCAAAAACATCTTCATTTTTGGCGAAGACCCGATTGGTTGCGCTGTGTATAAAGATATGATAACCAATGATTTTAAAGTAGATTTCCTTGTTGTTCAGGAAGCCTTTATGAGCGAAACCGCCGCGCAAGCTGACCTCGTTTTGCCGGCATCGTTCCACACCGAAACCGACGGCAGTTTTACGAACTCGCAGCGCGTGTTGCGCCACTTTGAAGCCGGATTACCGCCCAAAGTTGCACTGACGAACCAAGTGCAGTTGTTGGCACTGTTGAAAACCTTAAACCCACAGGGTTTTCAAAACCCTGTGGGTTTAGAGCGACTCCAATCCACCGAAGACATTTTCCTCGAAGCCGCCAAACATTTGTATCGTTTGCCCGAAAAATTCAATTTAATAAACAATAAATCAAATAATTACACAAAACTGTTCACGCACGGTTGCGACTATCTGCAAAAACGCTTTGAGGCGGAGTTTGAGGGGAGTTTTTGATAGTTTGTAAAAAAGTCGTAAATTTGCATAACCGTTTCCAAAAAGAAAAAAATGTCAGAAGAAGTCCTTACAAGCTTAGAAAAATTAAATTCGACGGAACGCATTGAGTTGTTCCGTCGCTTTAAAGGTGGTTTTTATACATATTTATTTGGTTTACAAACAGATAAACTAAGTTTAGACCAATACAACGCAGAACTCGAAAAGAGTGAAAACGACATAACACACGGTCGCTTTCTGTCGCAAAATGCCTTTGAGACAAAAGTTGAAACATGGCTGAGAAAATAGAAATCCTGAATTGTTAAAAGAACTTTGAAACATGGCAACAAAAGAAAAATACATCGAAGGATTTTGAAATCAGTTCCGGAGTTTTTAAAATTAGTGTTTGAAAATTCGGATTACATGACCGTTTTTCTGACTGACGGAAAACGAATAAGCGTACCGCTCTCGAAATTTCCGAGCATCCGAAAACCAAATATTTATTATCTCTTCGGAAGTTCTTTAATTTCTATATAATGTTCAACATAAAAAAGCAAGCCCGAAGCCAAACCTTGCTTGTGAGCTGAGCGATAAACATCTTCATCATCAACAACTTGCTCCATTATTGTTAGGCGCAGACGCGAACTCCAACCGTCATGTTTCACAGGCACAACAACCTCTGCCGTGCCGTTTGCCTGAAGTGTAAATTTGCGAAATTCGCCGCTCTCAATTTTTGCTTTTAGTTTCAAAACTTTATCAGTCGGGTTTGTTACTTTCAAAATCACCTCATAATCAGTTCCGGCAGAAAATGCTTCGAAATCTTTTGCTGAAATCTCAGGCTCACAAACAGTTATCAACGTAAAATCTTCAGGAAAAAAGCGTTCGGCTTTTTCATATTCGCCCATACCGGAGCCGTCGGACTGCGGACCGGCAACTGTCGGCAGCACTTCAACTGTTTTGACTTCGCCGTGTGAAATTACTGTAACAGATTTGTGATGGATTAGACTCAATTTGGCAGTTTCGTTGATGTCAAGCGGAGCTGTAAGTTGCAGAATACCAATCTCATAGAACTCGCAACCTTGTGCGCACATGGATACAACGTGCTCCGAATAATTGCCGACGACAGTTAATTTTTGTGCCGAAATGGAAAGTGTCATTGTTATCAGAATTAGAACGAAAAATGATTTCATTTTGTTAATTTTTAAATGATATGAATAGAACGTCTTTTTTACAAATTTATGACTTTCTGCCCCGACCTTTTGGCTGTTTTCGTCCAAAAGGTTTGCGCCGGCTGTTCGGGTCCCAAACCGGCGATTCGCCAAGCTCTTTGGGAACTTTTAACTTAAAAATTTCTCGGTCAATCAATTTTTCAATATTTGCAAAGCGATACATGTCATCCGGCGTAACGAGCGTAATCGCAACTCCCTCTGTTTCAGCGCGTGCCGTGCGTCCGACACGATGCACATAATCTTCCGCATCGCCCGGCACATCGTAATTAAACACAATGTTGATATCTTTTATGTCGATTCCGCGACTGAGCACGTCGGTTGCCACGAGCACACGAATTTTTCGGTTTCTGAAATCCAACAGCACTCGTTCGCGTTCGTCTTGTTCCAAATCGGACGAAATTCCGGTGCAATTATGACCTTTCGACTTCAAATTTCGGACAATATCACCGACTTTTGCCTTGGTTGAAGTAAACACGATGATGCTGCGTTGCAAAGGTTTATCGGCAATTAGCGTATGAATAAGTTCTGTTTTTTGGTTTTCGTGTGTCAGATACACCGCTTGTAAAACGCCTTCAGCCGGTTTTGAAAGCTCAAGGGCAATGACACTTGGATTTTTCAGAATTTTTTGAGCCATTTCTTTGATTTTTGTCGGCATCGTTGCGCTGAACATCAAGGTTTGGCGTTCGGTCGGTAAGAAGCTGACAATCTTCATAATATCGTCATAAAATCCGATATCGAGCATTCGGTCAGCCTCATCAAGAACCAAATATCTGAGTTTGTCAAATTTCACATAACCCATGTTGAGATGCGAAATGAGTTTGCCGGGCGTGGCAATTATGATGTCGGCACCGTCTGAAAGTGCGCGTTTTTCTTGTTCAAAACCCTTCCCGTCGCCGCCGCCGTACACGGAAATTGAACTCACGGGCGCAAAATACGCAAAACCCTGAATTTGACTGTCAATTTGTATCGCAAGTTCGCGTGTGGGCACGAGCACGAGCGTGCTGGTAGTTCCGTCGGCAACGCCGATGAGTTTGTCAAGAATCGGCAAAATAAACGCGGCAGTTTTGCCTGTTCCGGTTTGCGCAGAAGCAATTAAGTCCTTGTTTTCCAGAATTAAAGGAATAGCCTGCTCCTGAATCGGAGTGGCATTGTCAAATCCCATGTAAGTGATAGCTTCTATTATGCTGTCGTGTAATTGTAATTCACTGAATTTCATATAGATAATTAAAATTGAAAATAGATAAACGGCACGACGTTTTCGCTTTTAAACTGAATAACAATTTGAAGCAAAACGATGAATACCAATAATTTAATAAAATAATTTGAAGAAACAAACCGATTTTTTACGCCGTCGGTCCAACGTTGCGGTGCCAAGTGCATGAAAAAACCGATGAGCATAAGAATGACCCAAAGTTTGTGTTGTCGCCAAAATTCAGGCGCGTATTTGACTGCTTCCAGTTCAAAAATGACACGTTTTATCATCATTAAAGAAACTTTATATGCGTTAATATCCGCATTAACAGTCAATTGCATATCGTTGCCGGAAATTTTGTAAGATAATTTTATTTTATCGGCATGATAAGCAATCAGTGTGTCGATAATATTTTCTTTCAAAATTCCTACAGAATCAAGCATCTGAATACGAACAATTTTGACAGAATCATTTAAAGTTTCGGTTTGCGATTTGTATGTGTATTTTGCTCCGCCGACAATTGTGTGGTCGGAATATGCTTCGGACACGTCCACCGCACGAAAAAACACCCAAAGCGTGATGACGAACAAAAACGTGAGCAGCCATGCGAAAAATTTGGTCGCCTTTGTGTCGGCAATTTTGTCTAAACTGCCTTTCAAGGCTTTGTGTACCGCCAACCCAACACCATGCGCCGAACCCCAGACCACAAATTTCCAATTTGCGCCGTGCCACAGTCCGCCCAAAAACATGGTTAAGAACAAGTTACGATATGTTTTCCACTTTCCTTTTCGGTTTCCGCCAAGTCCGATATACAAATAATCGCGCAGCCATGATGAGAGCGAAATGTGCCAACGCCGCCAGAAGTCTGTGATATTCAGTGATTTGTAAGGAAAATTAAAATTGATTCCTAAATCAAAACCCATAATCAAGCCCAAACCGATTGCCATGTCGGAATAGCCGGAAAAGTCGCCGTAAATTTGCAGCGCGTAACCTAAAATTGCCATCAAATTTTCAAAACCGGAATACGTATGCGGCGCGGCAAACACAAAATCGTTGTATTGCGAAATATAATCTGCAATCACTGCTTTTTTAAATAACCCAATGATTATCAGCCAAAAACCAGCCCAAACCCATTCTTTTTTAATCTCGATGGGTTTGCGCATTTGCGGCAAAAAGAGATTTGCTTTAACAATCGGACCGGCAACCAATTGCGGAAAAAACGACAGAAAAAACGCATAATCCAAAACGTTGCGCGCGGGCGGAATGGTTTTCTTGTAAACATCTATCACATAGCTGATTGACTGAAATGTGAAGAATGAAATTCCGATTGGCAGAAAAATATCGAGCGGTTGAAAATTATTTGCGGCAATTTCGCTGAAACTCTTGAAAATAGGTTCGTTAAACGATTGTAAAAATTTCACAAAACCGGGAAAATCGCCCAACCATTTTACGATATTTGTGAAGTTTTCGATGAAAAAGTTGGTGTATTTGAAGAAAAACAGCACGCACAAGCTCAACCAAACTGCAAACATGAGCCAAAACCGCTTCCAGCCTTGCTTCGCGGCGCGGTCGATAACAATAGCAAAACCATAATCGGTTACGGACGTGATAACCAAAATCAGAAAATAAACGCCGCTTGACAAGTAGTAAAAAAACAAGCTAAACGCTATAACATAGAGCGATACGGCAATGCGATTTTTATGAATTGCGGCATAAATTATTACGAAAAAAATGAATGCAAAAAAGAACGAACCCGAACTGAAAATCATCGGACTTGCGGGGTCGTACGAAAATAAATCTGCAATTTTGGAAAGTATGGTGTCCATTTCTTCTCTAATCTTTATAAAGTTCCTGCCCAAACAAAATCCGAATATTCGCTGTCGGGCAATTCTAATCCAACAATGTAATGTGTTTGAATATCAATAGATTCAGCTCTTCTGCGCAAGGTGTTTTTATCGTGTATTCCGGGCGTTAATTTTACTTCTGCAGCGATAGATTCGTTCAAAATAAAATCAATTTCTTGTCCGTTTTTCTTTGCATAATATTTCACAGAACCGTAATTGTACAGCGCGTTTGCAAGCGTATTTTCGAGCAGCGCGGCGCGGTCGGTATTGCCCAAAACGGTCAGCAAACCGCTGTCGGCAAAATACATTTTTTGCTGTTGCGCAATTTCACGGTCAATACTGCGCACAAACGCAGGAACAATCTTGATAAAGTATGTATAATCAAGCAGTTGCATGAAACCTTTCAAATTATAAATACTAATTCCGGTAATATTTGCCAACTTTGTAAAATCCGTTTTTTGACCTACGCGTGTGCTCAATAATCTGATGAGTTTGTACAATTCGTCTGCCTTCGCAAAATCGGATAAAAGTTTGATATCCAATTCGATATATGAATTTAAAATATCTTTCAGATATGAAATTTTTCGCGTTTGGTTTTCAATTGCGGCAATTTCCGGGAATCCTCCGAAACGCAAATATTCTTCGTAAAATGATTTGTATTTTGTGTAAAACGTGTAATTAAATTTGACAAAACCGGACGGAAATTTCTCTGTATCAATATTTTTAAAACTCAAAAACTCAAAAAATGTGAGCGGAAACATTTCAAAAATTTGTTTTCGCCCCGAAAGACTTTCCGAAAACCGATTTTTGAGATAAAACGAACTTGAACCGGAAAGTAGAAATTTTATGTCGTAAGTATCGTAAAAATACTTTAAAACGCTTGTAATTTCAGGCACGAGTTGAATTTCATCGATAGCGATAAACAGTTTTTTGTCAAAATCTGCTCCTTCAATTTGCAAAGATATTTTGACATCTTCGTAACTTTGTTGTTTAAATAGATAGCGATTTTCAGCTTTTTCCAGGTCAAGATACAAGGAATTTGAACTTCCGGAAGCCTTCAACAAATGTTTTAACGCTGTAGTTTTTCCCGTTCGGCGCATACCGGTAACCACAGTCATCTGTTTTTCAGATAAATGCGATTCCAAGTCGGAAAAAATGCGTCTGTATATCATGCGACAAATCTAAAAAAAATCTGCAATTTTAAAAAACAATTTATCAAAAAGTATAACTTTTCAGAAAAGTATTTGCAGAAAAGTTATACTTTTTCACAACTAAATTTATTTTAATGGTTGCAATAACGTGGTGTTCGCCGACATTTTTGAGCGCGTTGGCGGAACTTCCATGTTTATGCGATACGAACAATCCGTACGCATCCACGCGGCGATGGAGTCCATCCAAACCACGGCGGATTCGCGCGTGGGATGTGCGCCGTCGCGTCCGCGCTTGTATGTCAGCTTTTTAGATTCAAAATATCGTCCCAAACCAACATGTTCCACAATGAGGTCATTGATGCCCGTATCGTCTTTCCAATTCGGAGGTCCGACCCAAATAAACGGAATCGTATCCATTTGAGCTACAATGCGTTTCACGTATTTACGTCGAGCATTTTTTATGTCTTTAATAAATAATTCGTTTGAGCCGATACTCAAAATTACGAACGTTGGTTTTTCTTTTTTGATAAAATGTGCTAACGTGTCGCACGAACCGTACCACATACTTTGTGAGCTGTACCAGATGACAGTTTTCATCGTATGTCCGTTAGACTCAGCGTAATCGCGGAAGCGTAACATTAATCCTTCGAGCATCGAATCGCCGATGAGCAAGACGTGTTGCGCTGTTGTATCTACGACAATGCTGTCAGACGGTTCATCTTTTTCAAGAAATGCAAAATTCTGAACCTCAGGACTTTCAATGGAATCGGAAAAGAACAAATATTTCTTTATTCCGGCTTTTTTGAGTGAAACATCGCCGAGTTTTAGTTCATAATTCACAAAGGAATAGACAGTTATCAGAATTAGTCCGATTGTGATTATGCTTACAAATTGCCAAAATGCACGCATTTATTTTCTGTTTTGAAGATTTTGTGAAAACAACCATTTCAGAAGTTCCGGTTCGGCAAACGTCTTATTCCAACTATCGTGTCCAACGCCCGGATATTCTGTGTATTTCATATTTCCGCCTGCTTTTTTTACCGCAGCAACCATATCGCGCGTGCGTTGCGTTTTCACAACCTTATCGTTCGCGCCGTGAAACGTCCAAACAGGAACTTGCTTAATATTAGGAGCTTGATTCAAATCTGCACCGCCGCAAATCGGAATTGCAGCCGCAAACTTGTCCGGAAATCTCGAAATCAAATCCCACGTTCCGAAACCGCCCATCGACAAACCGGCAACGTAAATTCGGTCAGGGTCAATCGGATATTTGGCACACGTTACGTCAATCACATCCATCACAAGTTGCAGATATTTAGATGGTTCTGCCGGCATATCGTGCGCAGGTAAATTCCAATCCACTTCCACCCAACGCTTATTTTCGGCACATTGCGGAAAAATTACAAACGCCGGAAATTGCACACGATTTTTCACGTCGGCAAACATCTTTGAACCGTGAATGAGCTGTTTTTCATTGTCGTTTCCGCGTTCGCCGGAGCCGTGCAAAAAAATGACAAGCGGATAACGTTTTTCCGTTCCGCAATCGTCAAAATTAACTAACGGATTGAGTTGTCGGTAAGGCAAAGTATCGCCCGACATGCTGATATACTGACTTTTAATAAACACAGTTGCGGCATCTGTTTGAGCATTAAGAAAACCGAAACCTATAAAAACAGTTAAAATTAAGCTAAAAAACTTCATTGCTAAATATTTAGCCGTAAAAGTATAAAAGATTTTACGTTTACAAAACTGTTTTCTTAAAGAGTTTATTTTCGACCAAAAATGCAATCCATTGCGCAAATTTTACTACCTTTGTCGGAGAAAAATTAAGCGTTATGAATAGATATTTTTTACTTTTAATAATCTTTTCAACAATTTCATTATCAGCACAAAAACTAAGTTCGGAAGCTAAGCTCAGCGTTATCACCTGTGCGCCTTACGACGAACTTTATGCCGCTTTCGGACACTCTGCCCTGCGTGTTACAGACCCCAAAAACCACATTGACCAGGTGTATAATTGGGGCACATTTGACTATCGAACACCGTATTTTTATGTAAAATTTTCACGCGGAAAATTGGATTACATGCTTTCAGTGTATCCGTACAAAGGCTTTTTGCGTTCTTACATTGAAGAAAAACGTTGGGTTAAAGAGCAAATTTTAAATTTGGATTCCGCTGAAAAACAGACGATTTACGAATTTGCACAAAATAACGCGCTGGAAGAAAACCGCTATTATCGTTACGATTTTTTTTACGACAATTGCACCACACGCATCAAAGACGTGTTGAAAATGACACTCGGCGACAAACTTAAACTCGGGAAATCCGGCTTACCCGAAGGCACAACTTACAGAGATATGCTTCACTTATATCTTACTGAAAAACAAGCAGTTGAATTTGGAATTGATGCCGTATTAGGTTTACCTGCCGACAAAACTGTAACCGACGAAGAAGCCACATTCCTTCCGGATTATTTAGAATCTGTGCTCGAAAATTCGGCAGTTACCACTTCAACAGGCACAAAGCCGCTTGTTTCCGAAACTCATTATTTGTATCAACCCGAAAAAATGGAAACAACTGAAAATAAAGGCATTACACTTGTTGTTCTACTTTGGATATTGCTCGGAATAATTACAGGAATTTCAGTTTTGGAGCTAAAAAAGAAACTCAATTTCAGACACTTAGACTATGCTTTCTTTTTCATCATCGGATTAATCGGTTTGCTTATTACATTTTTGTGGTTTGCCACCGACCACACTGCAACCGTGAACAATTTGAACATCGCTTGGGCAATGCCGTTGCATCTCATCGCGATTTTTATTTTAGTCCGTGAACGCCGCCGCAAATTTATGAGCATGTATTTTTTAGGATTCGGAATTTTTATGCTTATATTTGGTATTCTGACATTTATACTGCCGCAAGACATACATAACGCAGCTATTCCGCTCATATTTAGTTCAAGCATACGTTCGTTTGTCATTTGGCAACGCGAAAGAAAATTTGCATAGCATAAGAAATATTTTTTTAGATTAAAAATAAAACACTACTTTTGCGTTCCGCTTTTTGCAAAGTATTTCACTTTACAAAACAGAAACGGGGCATAGCGCAGTCCGGTTAGCGCATCTGCTTTGGGAGCAGAGGGTCGCAGGTTCGAATCCTGCTGCCCCGACCTAAAAATCAAGGAGTTACGAAGGTTTTTCGTAACTCCTTTTTCTTGGTTTAAACTTTGGTTTAAACAATTAAGCCAAAAAAAACGGCTATTGAAAATGAAACAGCCGTTTTAAAAATTATATCAATCAATCCGGAATTGTTCAATTTTTACGTTTTTCCCGCCCGCAACCTTCGCAAAATACAATCCTTTACTCAAATTCGGGGTGATAGTGTGTAAACCTTTTCCGAAGATTTGAGTTTCGTAAACCGCTTGTCCGAGTGCGTTGTAAAGCGTGAGCGTGTGCGAATTTTCGCTCGTTGTGCGCACGTAAACTGCTTTGCCTGAGGCGTATATGCTGACACTTTGCGTTTCGTTTTGTGCATTTTCAATGCCGACCGTCGAACGATTCAGCAGAATTTGAAAACGCTCCGAGGCATCCGACGGGCTTGCGGTAAATGCGTAGCTCGGTGTTTGTCTCAAATCTGTAAGCGTTTGACTTTGAATATCTTTCAAATGCACGGAATAACTGCCGCTTTGTATAAATTCAGACATCTTGAGTTGATAATCGCCGTCTGATGAAATTTGAATATTTAACGGAACAACAACTTCATTTTCAGGATATTGAACAAACTGAATTGCCAATTTATCGGCTTCGTTATCAAGTGTATAAATTTGCGGAATTTCTGTATTCAGACTGAATAATTTGAACGCATCTTTGCTGGATTCAAAGGATTGATTTGCACTGAGTTCGGCTGTAATTACCATTTCATCCGCATAGCCGAAACCGGAAAGTTGCAAGCGAATCAGGTCGGTTGCCAAGCGTTGAGGTGTTTGTTGCGGAATTAAGCCCAAAATGTTGTGGAATTTAGCCGTGTTTCCGAGTTCGATGGTCGGGTTTACTGCTGATATTGAGGATTTTACAAAGAAACCTTGTGCCGGGTTCATAAACGCGCTTCCGCCGTT
>DYSM01000009.1:23835-26000 GCA_020718265.1 Draconibacterium orientale
GGTGCCCATGTGTAATCGGATTCTGTCCACGAAAAGAGTTGCGACTGCTCAAACAACGCGGTTTGGATGCCCGAAACGGGTGCCAAAAACAGTCTGTCCGTCTGCGGATTGATTTGGCTGAAACGAATCAAGCCGTCGGTTGTACCGGTTGCGGTTTCATCTATCAATGAGGCAGTTTCAAACATGTAAATTGCCGGAATGTCATACGCCGGAACGGTAATTGTGCCGTTGTGCGTTACGGTCAGTGTGCCGTTCGGATACAGTTCGATGTAACCTTGACGCTCATCGGCGATGTCGTAAAATTCGAGGATGCCGTTCGCCGCGATAATCATGTTCGGATACTCAATACCTCGCTCAACATCTTGTGCAACAACCACATGCCCTGCTCTGCCTTTGGCAATCGAAAACGTTGTGCCGTCGGGGTTGCCGATAATGAGCGTGCCGCCCGCCAAGCGCAGTTTCGGAATGTCGAACATGCTCAAAATGCCGGCGCGTTCAACATCTTGCGCTACTACGACCGTGCCGCCGCGTAATACGACCAAACGACCGCTTACACCGCGTTCAACGTCTTGCGCAACCACCACCGTACCGCCTTTGATTTCTAAACGACCGCCGACATTGGCGCGTTCAACATCCTGTGCAACAACTATATCTCCGCCGCTTTCGATTAATATTGCAGGCGACGGACTTTCGACATCTTGCGCCACAACAACTTTTCCGTTTGTGCCGATTTTGAGTTTGGTATCGGTAACGATTCCGCGTTCAACATCTTGTGCGACAACAATTTGTCCGCCGCTGCCCACTTGCAAAAGTCCGGTTTGGTCTGTAAGTGCTGTGTTTGTGCCGCCCACATCAATCATCATGCCGCTGCCGACACGCAGGCGTGCAACAACATCGGCTCGGTTGCCGCGCTCAACATCTTGTGCTACAACTACTTGTCCGCCGCTACCGACTTTCAGCCCTACGATGCGGGCAGTCGGGCGCGAGTCGTTACGCTCGGCAGTTTGTTGAATGTATAGACTTCCGCCTATTCCGATGTTTACCATTGCTTTTGTGCCGGCTCGTTCAACTTCTTGGGCAACAACGATTTGTCCGACTGTAAGCCGTCCGCCTGTTGCGCTTGCGTTTTCTTTGATGCTCATAATTCCGCTTGTGCCGATTTTCATTCGGTAGGCATCTGCCGTGATGCCTAAAACTTGCACCGTACCGTTTTCGATAATGACGCTGTCATATTGCGTGGGCACAAATTCGGGTTCCCATGTGAGCGGATTTTCCCACAAGCCTCGTGAGTTGGGTATGTTGCGGATGGTAATGCGCGACATCACGTTTATTTCATCGTAAGCAACACAGCCGCCGTTAGTTATCGTCCACGTAAAGTGGTGCATACCCGGATGCAAGTTGCTTACGCGGGTGTTGAACAAAGTCGGGTTCTCAAAAATATCATTCTGATTATTTGAAGTCCACAAGCCCGAAGCACTTAACGGCGGTTCGGAGGCATTCAAATCGAAATAGGTGAACGGTGTAGGTTCGAGTAACGACCGAAATGTGGTGTCGTTGCCGGCAAAAGGAGTGGTAAAAATTCCTGAAATAATCTCACTGTTGTTATTTGAAATATCGGATTCTGTTTGCGCTGCGGATGCGGATGCGGACAATGAATAGGTCTCTGAATCCAAAACTTCAAATACAATTTGATTTGTTACAGTAGAAAATGTCGGTAGATTTCCTATTGACCAAATTTTTGTTGTTGGATTATAAGAACCCAAACTCGGATTATCGGAAACATAGGAATAACCTGCGGAATGACTTATTGCAACAATTAAATCGGATGCTAAATTGGAGCTGTTATTCGAAACTGTAAACAAAAAACTTTGCAACTCTCCAACCGAGGTACATGTGTTTTCAGTGCTTATTTGTAAATCAATATCTACATTGAAAATCGGAGTTACTGTGATTGTTACAGTAGCAATATCGCAGTCGCCGTCCTCGTCGCAAACTTGGTAAGAGAATTGGTCTGTGCCGTTGAAGTTCGCGTCGGGGACGTAAGTGTATGTGCCGTCGTTATTGAGGGTTAAAGTTCCGTTTGTAACATCGGTATCCAAAGTAACGGTGATTCCGCCGTCGCCCAGACCGGTATCATTGGTCAAAACCGTTGAGCCGTTGAGGGT
>DYSM01000164.1 GCA_020718265.1 Draconibacterium orientale
ATATTTCATTTCTAATATTTTTCTTTCTAACGCAAATTTAGGAAAAATAGCATACAAAAACCACATCTTTTCGAAAATAAGTAGCTTGCCAAAATTAGTTTCTATTTTTTAAAATTGTATAGTTCTGAATATCTGAATCTTACAAAAAGATATTGCCTTTTAAACGTTTAACTCATTCAGGGTATTCGATTCTGGAGTGATACACATTAATGAGTTTATCTTTGAACGCTTGTCGAACAATTTTTAGTTCGTTAAACGTCATATCAGTCATTGAAAAATTGCGTTCGGCGAAGTGAAAATCAATGAGTTTATCGACCAAATCGGAAATTGATTTTTTGTCGTACGTTTTCAAACTGCGCGATGCCGCTTCGATGGAATCCGCCATCATTACAACTGCTGTTTCTTTCGTACTCGGTTTGTGTCCTTTGTATCGAAATTTGCTTTCGTCAATTACTTCGCCTTGGTGTTTTTCTTTGTAAGCATGTAAAAACCAACGTACTACTCCGTCAGCATGGTGCGTGCTGATGAACTCCTGAATTTGCGACGGAATGTGATGTTTATGCGCCAATTCGAGCCCGTAACTCACGTGCTCAATGATTATTTTGGCACTTTCTTCGGGTGTAAGCGTGTCGTGAATATTTTGTCCGTTTAGCTGGTTTTCGGTAAAAAACGACGGGCGTTGCATTTTTCCGATGTCGTGATACAGCGCGCCGGTGCGCACCAAAAGCGTATTTCCGTTAATTTTCCTAACCGCATCTTCTGCCAAATTAGCCACTTGCATGGAATGTTGAAATGTTCCGGGAGCTTTTTCGGACAAATCGCGCAAAAGCTGGCGATTCGTGTCGGCGAGTTCAATCAAACTCACTTCGGAAATAAAGCCGAACGCGCGTTCAAACATATAAACCATCGGATATGTTGCAGGAATAATCGCGCTGCTGATAAACGCCCAGAGCAAAAATTCGTAGTCGAGCTTCGCAAAAGAATTTTCATAAACAAGTGTAAGTGCAAGATATACAACAACTTGTAATAAAAAAACCAAAAACGTCATACGCAAAACCTGTCCGCGTCTTCGTAAATGCACTAAGCCTGCTGCGAGCGCAAATCCGCTGATAAATTGTATAAGAAAAAAGTCAAAACTGTTTGGTAATATGAAAGATACAATAACAAGTGTTACTGTGTGATGCAAAATTGCAGTTTGCGCGTTGTAGAAAGTAACGGTCAGAACAGGTAAAATCAGCATTGGAATGATAAACGGAGAAAGAGAATCGTAACGCGCTAATAATGAGGCAAAAATAACATAAAACAACGTGCCGATAACAAAGAAAATCACTTGTTTAAGTGAATCAAAAGCTTTTCGTTCAAAAATGAACAAGGCTGCGAAGAAAATGGCATAAAAAAGTAAAAACATTATCCACTGCCCCAAATAATGCAGCGCGCCCGGCATAGACGTTACAGTTTGCTTTTCGGAATATTCTCGAAAAGAAACTAACATTCTGTATTTCAAATCATTAATAACCTCTCCTTTTGCAACAATCCGCTCTCCGCTTTGCACTACACCGGCATATTCTGAAAAATCGGCAAATTGTTCTGACATAATTTTTTCCGACATTTCGTTATCCGGAATGTGATTTGCCTTAACAAGTTCATCAAAATTCAATTTCGGATAAATATCTGACCTATAACGTTTTGCGACCTGACTTAACTTGTCATAAGCCATTTTTTCGGAATAAGATTCTTTGACATTTATTTCAGACGCATTTTTGTCATGTAATACCAACACGACATCTGCGGCATCGGGCAATGTTTGAAAAATGCCTTTTTTGTACATCTCCGCTGTTACTTTTAAAATTTCTTTTTCGAAACGCGTTAAACTATCGCCTATCTCCTTAATTCTGAGGCTTTTGCGAATATTTTTCCGATGTTTCAAAAAAGCGACATTTAAAGCTTTCGAAACATATTCGGATGTTGTTGAATCGAAGCGATAAACGGGCAGAATGGCATATAAAATGCTGTCTTTTTCCCGTTTGATTTGGTTTTCCGATTTTTTTATCGGAAAATTGTCAGATGCGATTAAATCGGAATACGCCCAAGGTTCGCCCGTGCGGAAATCGTAACGAAATACATGCTCCGTCGGCACGCTGACAGCCGAAATTATGGATGCCAGCACAAAAATTGCAATCCGAAGATGCGACTTATAACGCTTTACTTTTTTTTCCAAAATCCAATTATTTCGTAACTAAGGGTTTCAAAATATATTCCAAATTCTCAATTTCGCGCTTATTGAGCAACGAAATGCTCAAAGGCGGAAAATTGAACACACCTTTCGGCGTTTTGGCTGTAAGATAAAGTTCTTTCTTGAAACCAAAAAAATTTGTTACCACGTCATAATCCACAATCGTGCGCAGGGGCAGCTCAATAGCCTTGTATTTTCGCCCAACCGGATGCGCGGTGTAAAATCGAATAATCAGCTTATCTCCCTTTTGTTCAACGTAAAAGTAATTGAGTTTCAGATACAACATGGTGATATAACTCAGCGTAAGTAAGGCAACAACTCCCCAAACCAACCATTCAATCCATGTTGCATTGTGCTCAAAAATATTGTAGAAACTAAATGCCACAACATTGATAAAAAAAATGACATAATACATCTTTGTTTTTGCAGTTCTGTCTGTGTTTTGAATAATCATTATTTAAACGTTTATGATATTAAACATAATTTTTGTGGAACGGAACGCTCTGTTCGTGCTAAAGCGTTTCAACTTCCGATAATATTCTTATTTTTGTAAAAAAAGAATATTTAAGTTCGCGAAAATATTATAATTTAGCCTTATTATATACATTTAATATTAATATTTCTAAAAATTTAGGTTATGATTAAACGTTTTTTAGCCCTAATAACGGTTTTCGCACTGTTACAGAGCACTTTACTGCGAGCAGAAGGCGATGACGAAGGGATGTGGCTACCCTTCTTGGTTCAGAAATTGAACATCAATAAAATGCAGGAAATGGGTTGCAAACTCAGTGCCGAGGATATTTACAGCGTCAATAAAGGCAGTTTGAAAGATGCCGTTATTGCACTCGACCACGGCTCATGCTCCGGCGAATTGGTTTCGGCAGAAGGCTTATTTCTGACAAACCACCACTGCGGCTACGAAGAAATTCAATCGCACAGCACAGTGGAGCATGACTATTTGACAGACGGTTTTTGGGCAATGACCCGCGCCGAAGAGCTGCCGAATCCGGCGAAAACCGTGTCGTTTCTTATTCGTATTGAAGACGTTACCGAAAAAGTAAACGCCCTTATGACTGCCGGAATGACCGAAGACGAACGTAATGCAATCATAGAAAAAGTCGGCAAAGAACTTTCCGATGCTGCTATAAAAGGCACGCATTACGAAGCTTCCGTCGAATCCTTTTTTAAAGGAAACAACTTCTATCTTTTTGTATATGAGACATTTAAAGACATTCGTTTAGTAGGCGCGCCGCCGTCGTCCATCGGCAAATACGGCGCAGATACCGACAATTGGATGTGGCCCCGCCACACCGGCGACTTTTCCATGTTCCGCATTTATTGCGCACCCGACGGAAAACCCGCTGAATATTCAACCGAAAACGTACCTTACAAACCGAAACATTATTTTCCGGTTTCGCTGAAAGGTATTGAAAAAGACGATTTTGCAATGGTGATGGGTTACCCGGGAAGCACAACACGTTACCTCAATTCGTGGGGCGTAAACCAAACCATGACCAACGAAAACGCCATTCGCATCAAATTGCGCGGCATGAAACAAGATATTATGACAAAAAGTATGGATACGAGCGACAAAATCCGTATTCAATATGCTTCAAAATATTCACGTTCGTCAAATTATTACAAATATTCGCAAGGTCAAAATTTGGGTTTGAAAAACTTGGATGTTGTTACGAAAAAAGAAATCATTGAAAAAGAATTGACAAAATGGATTAAAGCCGACCCGAAACGCAAAGCAGAATACGGACAAGCTCTGAAACTTATCAAAGCAGCTGTTAAACAAAATAATGTTTTAAATAAGGCTAATAATTATTGGTTGGAAGCATTTTGGCTCGGTCCGGAAGTGATTCGTTTCTCTTGGACATCGTTCCGTGAACTGTCCGAATACACCTCGAGCAAAAGCCCCGATTTGAAAAAAACGCTTGAAGGTAAAAAAGCTGAATTTTTCAAAGATTTTTATCAACCCATTGATAAAGAAACATTTGTGGCAATGATGAAAACCTATCAAACTGATATTCCGGCAGAATTTCATCCAAGTTTCTTTGAAATTGTAAAAAATGAATACAACAACGATTTCCAAAAATATGCTGATGATTTATACGCAAGATCTATTTTCGCGAATGAAGATTTGTTCGATGCGTTTCTGAAAAAACCGTCGAGCGACGTATTGCGCAACGACCCGGCGTTTGAAGTTGCCAATTCTGTAATAGCTGTTTATCAACTTCTTAGCGAAAAATCGGAAAAGTTTGATGCTGACCTTGCCAAAGGCGAACGTCTTTTTGTAAAAGCACTTTTGGAAAAAGAAGCAGACAAAGCTCATTATCCGGATGCAAACTCAACCATGCGCTTAACTTACGGAAAAGTAGGCGATTATATGGCTTCCGGTAAGCAAATGCCGTTCAAAACCAACATGGACGAATATATTGCAAAAGGCAAACCGACCGCGCCCGAAACAGACGAATTTTACGTTCACCAACGCCTGATTGACCTTTACAATGCAAAAGATTACGGCGAATATGCAGAAAAAAACGGCACGATGACAGTTTGTTTCACTACAAACAACGACATCACCGGCGGAAACTCAGGAAGCCCGGTTATCAACGGAAACGGCGAACTTATCGGCATTGCATTCGACGGCAATTGGGAGGCAATGAGCGGCGACATCGCTTATGAACCTAACTTGCAAAAATGTATCAATGTTGATATCCGTTTCGTACTTTTCATTATCGACAAATACGCCGGAGCATCGCACTTGGTTAATGAAATGAACATCGTCAGATAATTGTTTTTCAGATACTTACATATAGCAGCGCATTCCCAAAAAAAAGGTTTGCGCTGTTTTTGTAGAAAAAGAATTACAGTTACGGAAATTACGGATTGACTTCCATTTTTTGTTTTTTTTTAAATATTTTGAACTTATACTATTTTGAATGGGAATAAAAAAGACAGATAATGAGCAAACCGGTGATTTGCTTTTTAAACGAATTTCCGAATTATTGCAAAAATCTAAACAACAAATCGTAAGAAGTATCAATCAAACAATGGTTTATACATATTACGAAATAGGAAAACTTATTATTGAAAACGAACAGCACGGAAATGAAAGAGCGGAATACGGAAGTGCTCTTTTAGAGGAATTATCGAAAAAATTAAGCTCGCAATTTGGAAAAGGTTTCACGAAACGAAATCTGGAACTCATACGACAGTTTTATTTAATCTATTCAAAATCAACAACTGAAATAGTAATTCAGGAATCTAAAAAAACGAAATCGGCGATTTCGCAATCTAAGAAATCATCCGAACTTTTAGTTCTTCTCAGTTGGACACATTACATAAAACTAATGAGAATAACCGATGAGAACGAGCGCTTGTTTTATGAGATAGAAACAATCAATAACAACTGGTCAGTTCGAGAATTAAGCAGACAATTTGACACTTCGCTATACGAACGACTTGCACTAAGCAGAGATAAAATCGGGATTTTGGAACTAAGCAAAAGAGGGCAGCTAATTGAAAACAATGAAGATGCAATAAAAGACCCTCTTATTTTGGAGTTTCTTGGGCTAAAACAACATGAAAATACACTGAAACCGAATTAGAACGTAAAATTATTGACAGACTCGAAGATTTTATGATGGAGCTTGGAAAAGGCTTCACGTTTGTTGCAAGACAGAAAAGAATTACAATTGAAGAAAGTCATTTTTATATTGATTTGGTATTTTACAACCGATTGCTGAAATGCTTTGTAATCATTGATTTAAAAATAGGAGAATTAACACATCAGGATTTGGGGCAAGTTCAAATGTATGTCAATTTCTATGACCGTTTTGAAAGGCAATCCGATGAGAATCAGTCAATAGGCATAATTATATGCAAAGACAAAAAAGATGCTTTAGTCGAAATAACTTTACCTGAAAATAATAAAAAAATCTTTGCAAGCAGATACAGTTTAATCATTCCGAGTAAAGAAACTCTGAAACAACTTATTGAACTAAAAATGTAACCTCAAGATGAAACTCGACATACATCGGAGAAATGAAATTGGTAAAGAAAATTCCATTCAGTTATTATAAATAATGTTTGTAAGAAAACGTATAAATAATTGAATATGTGTAGATTATAGCTGTTTTTTCGATTGAATGTATTGTCATTTAGTCGTCATTCAATGGTCAAAAAGTAGTCATTCCGTTGTTTTTTAATAGTTTCAATTGAATTTCGATTGAATTTCGATTGAATTTCTAAAACATTCGGAACGAAATTTCG
>DYSM01000165.1:0-4788 GCA_020718265.1 Draconibacterium orientale
AAGCCATGAGCACAGGAAATCTGTTTAAAGAAAATTTTAGAATATCGTGGTTGTCCATACAATCCAACATGTTGCGCTCCATACTCACGGTAGCCATCATTGCATTCGGAATTATGGCACTTACCGGCATCATTACGGCTACCGAAGCTTTGAAAAACAGCATCAACAGCGAGTTCACGCGCATGGGCGCAAACACGTTCAACATTCGCAACCGCGACATGGACGTGCGCATGGGCGGGCGACGCGAACGTAAAAAAAACTACTCGAACATCACATATCGGCAAGCAGAAGAATTTAAAACAAATTTTGATTTTCCGGCAACGGTTTCCTTATTCTACCGAGCTTCGAGCGGCGCAACCATCAAATATAAAGAAGAAAAAACCAATCCGAACATACCGGTTTTCGGAACTGATGATAACTATTTACTAACTTCGGGTTTTGAGATTGAAAAAGGCAGAAATTTCACGGAAACAGAAATCCGAAACGGACGAAACGTAGCCATTCTGGGCAGCGAACTTGCTTACACCTTGTTCGGGAAAACGCCTCCCGAAGGCGAAATTATTAATGCCGGCGTGTGCAAATACAAAGTCATCGGTGTGTTGAAATCCAAAGGCGCGAGTTTAGGATTTTCGCAAGATAAAATTCTGATAATCCCGAACACCAACGCAAGACAATATTTCAAATCAGACGATGAATCGTTCACAATCAGCGTTTTACCATACAGCGGAATCTCGGTCGATTTAGCTGTGGGCGAAGCCGAAGGTCAATTCCGCACCGTGCGCCGATTGACAGCGCGTGACGAAACAGACTTTTCAGTCATCAAAAGCGACAATCTGGCAAACATGCTCATCGAAAACATCAGCTATGTTACGCTGGCGGCGGCAGCCATCGGCTTCATCACGCTCATCGGCGCGGCAGTCGGACTGATGAACATTATGCTCGTGTCCGTATCCGAACGCACGCGCGAAGTCGGCATTCGCAAAGCTTTGGGCGCAAAATCTGTTGATATTCGCCAACAATTTTTATTTGAGTCCGTGTTTATCGGACAAATCGGCGGGATAGTCGGCATTATTCTTGGCATTTTGGCAGGCAACTTAGTGTCGAGCGCAGTAGGCACACCGTTTGTAATTCCTTGGTTGTGGATACTTTTGGGCGTGGTCATCACGTTCGCGGTTGGAATTTTGTCCGGAATTTTGCCGGCAATCAAAGCATCGAAACTCGACCCGATAGCCGCGTTGCGTTACGAGTAACTCACTTACATTCAAAGCCATAAGGAAACGGATCTACATCTTCGGACTTAATCCAACCAATGTATTCTGTTCTGTTTAAAAGATAGGAAATTTTCATCCATCCGTTGCACTCATCTAACAATTGACAAAACCCGTCGCGTTTGAAACTCACTTTTACACTCGTTGTATCCGGTTCGTCGTACAACAAAAAGTCGGTTTTTGAGCATTTCCGGAGACTAAACCCGACAGAACTGAGCTCAATCCTCGAATTATCGTAACCGCTTACTTCGGCATACGCATCGCCTGCACAATTTATAACTTTTGAAAAAACAACAAATTCCGCTTCAACGCCCGAAATTACGCCCATATAATCATAACCTTCCAAATCGGGCAAAGTGCTGCCGTCCGATGCCGTCAGTGCGCAGTACGGCATTGTGCCTTCGCCCTCGATTGGACGCAAATACACAAAGTTTTTGCCTTTGTATTTTGCCAAGAATACAGCTTGCGGACTTTCAACCTTTACCGCAACGACTTCTGTTTTAACAACACCCGCGACATTGGATTGAACGCTTGCGGAATCATTTTTTTTTGCAGTGTCGGCTTCGGACGTTGCTTCCGAAGCGCACCCTGCTAACACGAAACACATACCTAATACAAAACTAAAATTCAATTTTAACATAAATTTTCGATTTTAAAAACCAAAGTTATGAAATTAAACACGAAAATACAACCATGCTTTTCGTTTTTTCTAAAAAAAATCAAAAATGAGCACATTGTAAATCAGAAATTTAAAACTCAATGACCAAAAACTCGTCAAAAAAAATAAGTTATAACTTGACATTTAATAATTTTCGTCTTAATATTGCAGTGTAATTATTATTCACGCATAAGAAAATAAAGCATTAAATATCTGATAACATGGAAAATTTGGAATCATTAGTAAAAAAATTTGTTTACACCGGCGTTGGGTTTATCTCTTTGTCGGCAGAACGGTTCAAAACCTCAATTGAAGACCTTGTGAAAGACAACAAACTTTCGGAATCGGAAGGCAAAAAAATTATTTCGGATTTTTTCAAAGATTCGGAAGGAAATAAAAAAGACTACGCCGAAACGACAAAGGATTTAGTAAAAAAAGTTACCGAAAAATTGAAATTTGTAAGAACCGAAGAACTTCAAAAACTTACAAAACGACTGTCGGAATTAGAAAAAGCAGTTGCAGACAAAATCAGGAAAGAAGAAGAATAATCGAATAAAAATAAGAAATCATGGAAAGTAATTTCATTAAAAAAATCATCAACACAGGTGTGGGCTTCGTATCGCTCACGGCGGAACGCATGAAACAAACGGTGGACGGACTCATCAGCGACGGTAAAATTTCGGAAGAAGAAGGTGCCAAAATCGTTGAAGACTTCACAAAAAACACCGAAACCAAACGCGAAGAAATCGAATCGCAATTCAAAAGTATTGTTGAAAAAGTTCTGAAATCGTTCAGTTTCGCAACAAAATCGGACATGGAAAATATCGAAAACCGTATTGCTGTTCTCGAAGCATTGCTTGCCAAAGAAACAGAAACAGAAACAGAAACAGAAAACGAAGAAAAACCAAAACGCAGCAAAAAAACTGCTGCCAAAAAAGAAGACGAAACAGAAGACTGACAGTTTCAACATATTTAACAACATAAAGCCGCCTCACAAGGGCGGTTTTTTCATTTCAGAAAACGTTTGTCGGCGCGCAGTTCCGAAATATATGATAAAAGTCATGTTTTTAAAAAACAATTGTCATGTTTCATATTTTGATAAAGCCCTAATTTTACGACATATTTAAGAGAAAAGTTTTTCAACCAAAATCATCATAACATGCAAGATACAAAAAAACTCATCGAGACCCTTGCCGGCAAATACGGAACCAAACGCGAAAGCCTGATTCCGATAATGCAAGGCATTGTGGAAAAAGAAAGCTATCTTTCAAAAGATGCGATGATTGAAGTCGCCAGAACACTTGACATCTCTGCTGCCGAAGTGTATGGAACAGCTTCCTTTTACTCTTTTTTAGATACAGATACCCGCGGAAAATACAAAATTCGGGTATGTAAATCTATTATTTGCGAAATGAAAGGTAAAAACGAAATACTTCGCACCATTGAAGATATTTTGAAAATAAAAGTCGGCGAAACTTCAAAGGGCGGACAGTTTACCTTACTTGAAACGAATTGCTTAGGCTGGTGCCACAAAGGTCCGGCAATGTTGGTAAATGACGAAGTCTATACAGAGTTGAACCCTAAACGCATTCGTGCAATTTTGGGTGAGTACATACGTGAAGAAAAAATATAGTGTTGAAATTTGAATCGCTTCTCAAATAAAAAATCAAATTTCAAGTCAAAAATTTAAAAAGAAATATCATGCAAAAATACGTTAATCGTTTAGAATATATCTTCAGCAAAGATTGCACATGTACGGAAGTTATTGAAAACGCATTGAAAATAGGTCAAAAAAGACTGCTGGACGACATTATTGAATCCGGCTTACGCGGACGCGGCGGTGCCGGATTCCCGACCGGCTTAAAGTGGAAATTTGCCTCCGAACAAGCAGGCGATGAAAAATACATCGTTTGTAATGCCGACGAAGGCGAACCCGGAACATTTAAAGACCGCGAAATTTTAACACAAGTACCTCGCAAAGTATTTGGTGGGATGACTTTAGCTCATATCGCTACAGGTGCGACAAAAGGTGTAATTTATTTGCGCGGCGAGTATAAATACCTCGTTCCGCACTTGGAATCCGAAATTGCAAAATATAAAACAGACATCTGGGAAAAATTTAATCTTAACTTCAATATCACAATATTCCTCGGAAGCGGAGCTTATGTTTGCGGCGAAGAAACAGCACTTATCGAAAGTATGGAAGGCAAACGCGGCGAACCGCGAAACAAACCGCCCTATCCTATTCAAGACGGCTACTTAGGCAAACCCACTGTCGTTAATAATGTTGAAACATTAGCAACGACAATGATAGTCATGCGCTTGGGAGTTGATAATTATAAACGTCTGGGTACGGATGACCAACGCGGTTCAAAATTATTCTCAATCTCAGGAGACAGCCCTAAAGAAGGTGTGCACGAAATTGAACTCGGAATGACTGTCGCTGATTTTGTGTCAGAATTCGGAGATGGAGATACGAAAGCCGTACAAGTCGGAGGAGTGGCAGGTTTTTGCGTTCCGCGAAAGAATTTCGGCAAAGAAATCATCGGACGCGGAAACACTACCGGAGGCTCAACCATGATTTTTAACAGCACTCGTTCGATGTACAACACTTTGCACAACTTCCTCGAATTTTTCGCCGAAGAATCCTGCGGGCAATGCACTCCTTGCCGAGTGGGCACTCAACAACTTCTGAAAGGTCTTGAAGCCGTAAAAAACGGAAAGAAATCGCCGGAGTACCTCGATCAACTTATTAAATTAAGCAAAACGATGCAGATTACCTCTAAATGCGGTCTCGGACAATCGGTTACAAACTCTTTCGAATCTATAGTAGTAAATTTTAGAGAAGAAATGATTTATTAG
>DYSM01000165.1:4888-6507 GCA_020718265.1 Draconibacterium orientale
GAACAAAAAGGGAAACGCAACCTCGTTGCATCCTGCGCAACCCCTGCGGAACAAGGCATGGACATTTTAACATCGTCGCCAAAAATCCGCCGCGCTCGTAAAGACATTATGGCGCTTCTCGTGGCAGAGCACAACACCCAATGCACAACTTGTTACCGCAATACCACCTGCGAGTTGCAAAACCTTGCCGCAGAATACAATGTGGACAACAACATCTATCTAAGCGTCTTAAAATCAGATGCTAAAATAGACCGCTCCTCATGGTCTATCGTTAAAGACGACAGCAAATGTATCCGTTGCCAACGTTGCGTTCGCACCTGCGCCGAAATTCAACACGTGAACGCTTTATCCGTTTCCGGAAAAGGGCACAATATGAAGATTTCGACCTTCATGGATTTCCCGATGAACGAAATCGTATGCACAAACTGCGGACAATGTATCACCCACTGCCCCACCGGAGCATTGACCGAAAAACGCTATTTCGATGACGTTTGGGAAGCCATTGATGACCCGACAAAACACGTGATTGTAAACACAGCACCCTCCGTACGTGTTGCCTTAGGCGAAATGCTCGGCTATGCACCCGGAGAAGTCGTTACCGGAAAAATGGTTACAGCGCTGCGCCGACTTGGTTTTGATGCCGTATTGGATACCGACTTTACAGCCGACCTTACCATTATCGAAGAAGCAAACGAGTTGCTACACCGTTTGAAAAAAGCCTTGGTGGACAAAGAACCTGTTGCACTGCCAATGATAACGTCATGCTCGCCGGGTTGGGTGAAATTTATTGAACACATGTACCCGGAGCATTTGGCACATCTTTCAACCTGCAAATCGCCGCAACAAATGTTCGGTGCGGTTGTAAAAACCTATTACGCCGAGAAAAAAGGAATTGACCCGAAAAATATCGTATGCGTTGCCGGTATGCCCTGCGCTGCAAAAAAATACGAAGCAAATCGTCCGGAAATGCGCGACAGCGGTTTCCAAGATATAGATGCCGGTTTGACCACCCGAGAACTCGGACACATGATAAAACAATCCGGTTTGGATTTCAAAAATCTGCCCGAAGAAAAATTCGACAAATTGATGGGTGAATCTACCGGAGCCGCAGTTATTTTCGGAGCCACAGGCGGGGTTATGGAAGCCGCTCTTCGCACGGCTTATGCTGTTATCACCGGTCGCCCTGTTCCGTTTGATAATTTGAACATTACACCCGTGCGCGGTTTGGAAAGTATCAAACAAGCCACCGTTAAATTTGAAAACGTGTTGCCCGAATACAGTTTCCTCGAAGGCGTAGAAGCAACATTCGGTATCGCACACGGTTTGACAAACGCACGTGTGATTATGGACCAAATTGTTGAAGGAAAATCTCCGTTCACATTTATCGAAATCATGGCTTGTCCCGGCGGATGTATCGGCGGCGGCGGACAACCAATCCCGACCACAAACGAAATCCGACTGAAACGTATCGAAGCAATTTACAAAGAAGATGCAGGAAAACCGATTCGTATGTCGCATGAAAATCCGGAAATTAAACAAATTTACGATGACTTCTTGGGCAAACCGCTGGGCGAAAAATCGCATCACTTGTTGCACACCAAATACCGTAAACGTAAACG
>DYSM01000166.1 GCA_020718265.1 Draconibacterium orientale
GATTTTTTACTTGAATGTTTTAAGAAATTCAGTAGAAATTCAAATGAAACTAAAAAAAAAGATTGATGACTACGTTTTGACTCTTGAATGACCACTGAATGGCAATACATTCAACAGACAAAAATTACTCAATCATCCTTTTTTAGACGTTCAATTTAATTTTTACAGAATTGAAACTATACCTATTTTATTTCTAAAATGTAGATATACAATGCATTATAGTCTGATGTCTGTACGATGAGGTCTAAAATCTGATATAATTTTAACACTTCTCTTCCATAGCTGTGTCCTGTCAAAAAGCCAAAACCAAACCTTTCAGATACGAAGTTTCAGGATGAAAAAGGTCAATCGGATGATCGGGTGCCTGATATAGGTGTTCCACAATGCGCATATCGCGGTGTAAATTGGTCGCACCGACAAAAATAGCTTGTTGAAAACGTTCTAAATTAACTACTTGCGAACAACTGAACGTAAAGAAAGTGCCGCCGGGTTCGAGCAGTCTCATCGCCGTTTCGTTTAGTTTACGGTATGCGTGTGCGGCGTTATCTTGTTTGGCTACGGTTTTTGCAAAAGCCGGCGGATCGACAATGATGAGGTCAAATTTCGATTTTTCTTTACTCAAAAAATCAAAACAATCGCTCACAACATTGGTATTTTGCCGTGAATTGCCAAAATTGAGGTGCATATTTTTATCTAAAACAGCAAGGGCATTTGCCGAAACATCCACATTCACAACCTCTTTCGCGCCGGCATCGTGCGCATACACGGTAAATCCGCCGGTGTATGAGAACAGGTTCAGCACGCGCTTGCCTTTGGCATATCGGTGCAGAATTTCGCGGTTCCGTTTCTGGTCTAAGAAAAATCCGGTTTTTTGTCCGGTTTCAAAATCAATCAAAAACTTTTTGAAATTTTCCAAAATCACAAGCTCGCGGTCGCACGAGCCGTAAACAAAGCCGGCCTGCTTTGTTTTTCCGTTTTCGCCCGGGCTTTTTTTGTAAACAGCCGTGAATTTCATCGGCAGGGCGAGCAAGGCATCGGTAATGTGCTCAATATTAGCCTCCATGCCTGCGGTGTGGCATTCCACAACGGCAACGTCATCGTAAATATCCACAATCAAACCGGGCAAACCGTCGCTTTCGCCAAAAATGAGTCTGAAGGCGTTTGTTTCGTTGTTTGGCAAACCCAACACCTGTTTCCGATACTGAAATGCTTCGGCAAAACGCTTGTGCCAGAATGCTTTATCAATTGGCACATCGTCGAACGACAGAATACGTACCGCGATGGAGGCTTTGTAATACTGCCCGACTGCCAAAAAATTACCTTTGCTTCCTACAACTGTAACGAGGTCGCCGTCAGCCGGTTTGCCTTCTGTACTTTTTATGGCACCTGAAAAAATCCATTTGTGCCGACGAAAGATAAACGCTTCTTTTTCTTGTTTGAGAATTATTTTCGGATACATGTGTGCGAATTGATGTGTTACGACACTATTTTTATGAAAAATGAAAATGTTCTGCAAACGAAAAAAAAGACAAACCCGAAAGCCTGTCTTTTTTATGCAGAAATCTGATATATTGTTAGTTATCTAAAATTTTTGCCTCCACACGACGGTTGAGCTGACGACCTTCTTTGGTTTTGTTGTCGGCACGCGGTTGTGTTTCGCCGTAACCTTGTGCAACGATTTTAATGGACGGAATTCCTTGACTTACAATGTAATCCACCACAGCCTGCGCTCTATTTTGCGACAGTTTCATATTTGCAGCATCGGCACCTTGATTGTCCGTGTGTCCGGAAATTTCAAGTTTCAAGGTCGGAAATTTTTTCATAATTTCCACAATTCTGTCCAATTCAGGGAACGATTCAGGACGCAGAATTGATTTTCCGGTATCAAAAAACACGTTGTTCAGCACAATTTTTGCGCCGATTCCCATCGGTTGAAGTTGAACATTTTTTTCCAAAACTAAAGTCGTTTCACCTTTAGGAATTACAAAATTCTCGGAATAAAAGAAATAATCAGGTGCACCAACCGTGAGCGAATAGTCTTTTCCGGGCGGCAACGGCACGGTATATGCGCCTGTTGCAGCGAAGCTTTCGAGCGTTTTTACAACTTTTCCGGTCGATAAATCCACGAGTTCAAGTGTGGCTTTAAGCGGATTTCCGGTAAACGCATCCGTTACGATTCCTTTTACGAGTGAAAGTTGTATGATTTTTATGTTCACGGGTTTTTCGATGTCAGACTCTGTGGTCGGTTTCATAAAGTATGCAATATCCTCATCCGAAGCACCTTCGGTAATATTTGTCGGTTTTACGGGTCCGAGGAACACAACTTGGTATAAATCTTTGTCGCCGTAACTGTCCGGGCGGTCGGCTGCGAAATAGCCGATATTTTCTTGCGGTGTGAGCATGAAAAACACGTCATCGTCGGCAGTATTTATCGGAAAACCGACGTTTACCGGGTCTGTCCAAGTGCCGTCGTCGTTTCTGTAAATTTTGAAAATATCATATCCGCCCATCGTGTTGTGTCCTTTTGAACTAAAATACAGTGTACGACCGTCTTGCGAAATTTCTACAGTTTCTTCATCGTATTTTGTATTAGCCTTGTGCAGCGGTTCGGGGCGTTGCCAATGATCGCCGTCTTGGGTTCGGTAGCTGAACCAAATATCTTGCCCGCCGCCGAGTTTATTTTTTCGGGTCGAAACGAAGTAAAGTGTTAGCGAATCGGCTGTTACGGAAACCGAACTTTCTTTATATTTACGTTTATTGATACGCGTAACTTTGTTCATTCTGTCCCATTTTCCGTCTTTATATTGGGAGTTGAACAAGTTTCCTAAACCTTTATGTCCGCGGTAAATACAAAGTTCTTTGCCTTCGGGCGAAATATCCACGCAGGCATCGTTGTGTTTTGTGTTGATGGGTTTGCCCATTTGTTCGGCTTCGCCCCACACGCCGTTATTTGCACGAGAAGAATAAACATCTTCAAAATACATCATATTCAAATTGTTGCGTCGTCCGCCGGTTGTGTTTTCTCTGCGAGAAGTAAAGTATATCAATGAATCTTGCAGAAAAAATACAGGGCTGTATTCGGGTTGTGCAGTATTGATGCCTTCGCCCAAATTGTCGATAAAGCAGCGTACGGGAGCTTTTTTCAACTCAATGCCGGCTTGACATTCTTCGATACGCTTGTCCACCATGGTTTTGGTTTTTTGCTTCTTTTGCGTGTTTGCGGCGTTCAGAAAATCTTCGTAATCTGTAATCGCCTTGACAAAATCGTGGTTGTATTGGTAAGCCATGCCTCTATATAACAGAATATCAGGCAGTTCTGCATTAATATAGTAGGCATTATCCAAATATTTCAACGCTTTGTATTTGCTGTTCGTTTTGAGGTAACACAAACCGATGCGATAATTCAGCGCGGCGTTATCCTGATTATATTCATAAGCAGTCAGATAATTTTGTAGTGCTTCGATGTATGCACCTTTTTTGTCGATTCGGTATCGACGATTTCCTTTTTTGACTTCCTTCCAAGCGTCTTTGAAGGCTTCGTCTTCCGAAATCCGGAATTCCGATTTTTTTACGCGTACTTGCTTTTGCGCATCAGCCGAGAACGATGTAGCGGCAAAAAGCACTACGATAAGCGGTATAATATATTTTACTTTCATCGTTTTATTTTTCTAATTATTTGCAACCTTTTTTGTAAACTTCCGGGTTCGGAATGCCGTATTCAACTGCTTTGCCCCAATCTTTGCACGCGCCTCTGAAATTGCGTTGCATTTCTTTCACATACCCTCGGTTTGCATACGCTTGAGCGTATTTTTCGTTTATTTTAACAGCTTCACTGAATTTTTTTTCGGCTCCGGCGTAGTCTTTCATTTTCAACATGCACATACCCATATTGTTAAAGGCAATGGCGTAGGTATTTTTGTAGTTGATGCAAAGTTGAAAATCTTCGATGGCACTTTTGAAAATTTCATTCGCATCTTCGGTTTTATTTTTTTCGAGCAACGAAACTGCTTTTTCATACTTCGCTAAACCTCTGTTATTGAATGCGATAAAATATTCGGCATTGATTTCTACGGCTTTTGAATAGGCTTCAATAGCATCGTCGTATTTTTTCAATTCGCGACTTACCGAACCTAAGTTGTTGTAAGCGAACGCCATATCGGGTTTCAATTCGACGGCTTTTTTGTAATCTTCTTCTGCGCCTTGAGTGTTTCCTTTTTTGCGTTTCACGCTGCCGCGGTCGTGGTAAGCGTAGGCATATTTTGGGTCAAGTTGGATAGCTTTGTCGAAATCGGCAAGCGCTTCGTCCAATTTATTTTCTTTAAATTTGCATACACCGCTGTAATAATAAGCGTTTGCGCCTTTGTAACCTTTGGATGTTGCGGTTTTGAAATCGGAAACAGCACCTGAATAATCTCCTAAGTTGAACCGTGCGTAACCTCTGGCAAACAGCACCTTAGGCATGTCGGGCAGGTGTTGTGCGGCTACGGACAAGTCGGCAACTGCGTCTTCGTAGCTGCGCAATTCGAGTTTTGTCATACCTCTGTTGTAGAAGGCGTTACCAAAATCGGGCTTGAGTTTTACGGCTTGCGAAAATTCTGAAATTGCGCCGGGATAATCCTGAGTCAGATAGTGTTCCACGCCGCGGTTGTATGCCAGCTCGGCATCCTGATTTTCAGCCATTACGCGCGTCATCGAGGTATCAATTTGAGCATTCAAACTGAAGCTGATGAGCAAACTAAACAGCATAACAATAGAGCTATGTTTCATCGGGTTTAAATTTATTACGATTTTTCTTGTCATTTGCACAATCCGATTTTTATTTTTCGAATAAAATTTCGTAAAATTGACATCCGGATTTTCAAGGCAAATTTAGTAATTTATTTATCAAAAATCACATTTATCAAAAAGTTTATGCAAAACGACTATAAAATTATCAATTTGGAATATCTTTCCGCCATGACGGACAGCGATGATTTCATGCGGGAAATATTGGATACGTTTATCTCACAAGTATCTGAAATTCAAAAAAATATATTATCTGCATTAGCCGTTTCGGATTACAAAATGTTGGGCGGGTTGGTGCATAAAGCAAAATCATCGGTGTCTATTATCGGAATGGAAAAAGATGCAGCAGAACTGTCTGATTTAGAAGAAGATATTTACAACAGTTCAAAAATTGAAACGTATTCGGGTAGGGTGAACGCGTTTACGCTGCGCTTGGATGCGGCTCTCGCGGAAACGAAACACGCTTTGGCACAGTTCGCATGAGTTTTCCGTTTGAATCCTCCGGACAAATTGATATTCTGTCGGAACAAATCGACGGAAAACCTGTCAAAAAGCAAGTTATTCATGATTTTCTTACAAAAAAACTTGAATCGAAACCTGATTTTGAACACAACGAACGCGAATTTTCGTACACGGAAACCGAAACTTTTCTGAAAATTCCTTACACAATCCGATTAAAAATTTTCAGAAATCATTCCGATTTTAAAGTTATTTATAATATTGATAACGAACGTCTTACAAAGATAACGCTTGGCGCAATTATCCTTTTGGCGTTTGTATCTTTTTATTCTGTTACGGCATATTTGGTTACGGCAGGTGTGTTCGGTGCTTTTTTCTTTTTGTTGAACACATTTTTCATAACATCTTCTGTTTCAAAACAATTGAATCTTATGCTCGGCAATTCGGCGTTAGATTTTGCGGGCGGCGAACAACTCAGTCCCGAACAGAAAAAATGGGTTGCCAATCCGCAACTTTGTCCGGCGTGCGGCACCGGAATTTCCGACCTCGATTTGAACTGCCCCGAATGCGGTTTACGCGTGAAACGCAGCCACTTCGCCCGCCCAATCGACCTCAGCCGATACAACAACGCATCAATCACTTTCGAGTATAAAAAAAAGTAAAAAAAAGTGCCTCAAACTATTGACTTTTTTGCAAAACCGGCGTATATTCGTATTACAAAAGGTCTTTGAAAGTTTGTTACATATTAAATAGGATTTGTTGAATTTTGTTTTTACAGACAGCATGAAGTTGGCTACCGTTTCGGCGGTATGATTCAGTCTTAACAGACAATCAATCAACTCGGCGGATTTGTCAAGAACTAATATCGGACGGAAATTGACAAAAAACGTGTTATAGAATCTTTTTTCGATTAAACCATCATCGCTCAATTTCAAGTTTCCGGCAGTTCAAAGATGATTAAAAGAATACAATGTGAATCCGTTGGTTGAATTTTTTGGAACCTCGTATCGATTATTTTCGCTGCGAGGTTCTTTTTTATTGTACAAATGCGCAAATCCATATCTTTCCGTTTCTCCCGTTTTAGCGAACCGCCTTTTGCCGAACGGTATGTAGGGTGGTGTGAGAGGTCTGAGAGTGAGCGGTTTAGCTCATTCTCTAACTACTTGATTATGTGCTGTAATTATCTGTTTGTTAAATCGTTTCTAAATCAATTTGATATTCTTTCAGCGATTTTAAATAATCAAGTTCTT
>DYSM01000606.1 GCA_020718265.1 Draconibacterium orientale
TCAATATTCATTATTCAATATTCATTATTCAATATTCAATAAAATGACCACAGGCACTATTTATACCGAAAAGGGCAACATGAAAATCGAATTTTACGATAACGATGCGCCCGGCACAGTTGCAAATTTCGTAAAACTCTCAAAAGAAGGTTTTTACAACGGTTTGACATTTCACCGCGTAATTCCGGGTTTCGTCATCCAAGGCGGCTGCCCGAAAGGCACAGGCTCCGGCGGACCGGGTTACACCATAAAATGTGAAACTTCCGGCGGAAATCAATACCACGACCGCGGCGTTCTCTCGATGGCTCATGCCGGCAAAAACACCGGCGGCTCGCAGTTTTTCATCGTGCATACGCGCGCAACCACCTCGCACCTCGACCGTGTACACACATGTTTCGGCAAAGTTGTTGAAGGCGTTGATGTTGTGGATGACATTCGAGGCGGCGACAAAATTCTGAAAATAGAAATCGACTAAATCACGCAGCAAGTATCAAGTAATCAATATTTTATAATAATATCTTAAAAAAAAACATCTCGAAGGTAGCTTTGAGATGTTTTTTTATTTTGAACACTGGTTCATAATTTAACAAAAAAATTAGTAAGAAAAATTTTATTTTGAACACTGGTTCATTATCTTTGCAAAAAAAAGATACAATGTCGCGCCCAAAGAAACAGCGAAAAATAGATTCTCCGCCTTTGATGCAAGGTTTTCGTCCTTTCGGCGTGCCGATGTGCAAAAGCGGGAGTGTTAAACTGACTTTTGAAGAATATGAGAGCTTTAAACTTGTGAGTTACAATGATTTGGCGCAAGAAGAAGCTGCTTTACAAATGAATATTTCGCGTCCTACACTTACACGTGTGTATAACAGAGCCTTAAAAGCTATTGCTCAGGCATTTGCAGAAGGAAAGACCATAGAAATTGAAGGCGGAAATTACGAATTTGAATCTAAAAAATATCGTTGTAATTCCTGTTTTCATTGGTTTGAAGATGAAACGGAACGAAAACGCACAAATTTTATACGCATAGACTATAAAAAATCGGGTAACTATTCAGCCGCTATAAACAACTGATTGATAATAACTTATAAATATAATTT
>DYSM01000167.1 GCA_020718265.1 Draconibacterium orientale
GTCCGATAGGACATGGAAACGTCAGAAGAGACTTGACATGACACTAGATTATTTGTTCAGATTGCTTTACATTACATCCAAAGCCATTACGGAAAATATTTCGGAAAGTGAAACGTATTCTACTGTTGTTAAAGTAATTACGATAAGCGTTTTGTATTTCGATTTAGGACAGGGCGAGGATTATATTTACAAAGGAACTACAAATTTTTTAGGTTTGCATTCCAAAGATCAATTGCAACTGTCGGACGGTCAACAGAAATTATTTCAAAAACAAAGTGTAGAACAAATTTTTCCGGAACATTATTTAATCCGAATTTCACAATTCGATGAAAAGAATTTTTCGTTCACGCAAGATAAATTCGATGAGTGGGTTTATTTCTTGAAAACCAGCGAGATAAAAGAAAGTTTCACGGCAAAAGGTTTAGTCGAAGCACGAAAAAAACTTACCGTAATGAATTTGCCGACAGATGAACAACATGCCTACCAACGTTTTTTAGACAAAGTGCGAACGGAAGCAAGCGTTGCCGAAACGTTGAAATTTGAGGCTGAGCAGAAAATTATTAAAAACAGAAATATCGAAATCGCCAAAAATCTGCTCAAAAATAATATTGACAAACATATAATTTCTTTGACTACAGATTTGACTTTGAAAGAGATAGAACATATTGAAAATGAATAAAATACAGACTTTTTCGCATCAATGCGCTTTGTAATTATACAACGGTTTTATGATGCCGATGATTTCTACAGTGTCGGTAATAAAACACTGATAATCTAATTTTTATCACCTTACTCGTAAACTGCGTGTTTAATTTTTTTCATCAGTTCGGAGGCAAACACAAAGTCGTTGAGTTCTTGATTTGTGCTTGTAAAAATTTCTTCGCCGCTGCCTGTCCACCATTTTTCGCCTTTGTGGATGAAAATAATCGTATCGCCCATTTCGGCTACCGAGTTCATATCGTGCGTGTTCACAACGGTTACGGTATTGAAATCTACCGTAATTTCTTTGATTAAACGGTCGATTACGATGGCTGTTTTAGGGTCGAGTCCGGAATTTGGTTCGTCGAAAAATAAATATTGCGGATTCAGAGCAATGGCTCGTGCAATGGCGTTTCGTTTTTGCATTCCGCCGCTGGTTTCAGACGGATAAAGGTCATACGCATTGGTTGGCATGTTTACGCGTTCGAGGCAAAATTCGGCGCGTTTTCTGATTTCTGCAGGTGTTTTTGTGGTAAACATTTGCAATGGAAACATTACATTTTGTATCACGGAAGAAGAATCAAAGAGCGCGCCGCCTTGAAACACCATGCCGATTTCTTTGCGAATTTCCTTCTTTTGTTTCATGTTCATATCGGAATACAGGCGACCGTCGTAAATAATTTGTCCTTTGTCAATTTCGTGCAAACCCACAGTGGATTTGAGCAGAACCGTTTTGCCCGAACCGCTTTGCCCGATAATCAGATTGGTTTTTCCGCGTTCGTAGTAGTGGCTGATGTCTTTAAGAACGTGGTTGTCGCCGAAAGATTTCCATATCGATTTGACTTCTATCATTTTGCAAGCAGTAATTGAGTGAGAATAACGTTGAAAAACAGGATAAGAATACTGCTGTAAACCACGGATTTCGTGCCGGCTCTGCCCACTTCCAACGCGCCGCCTTTCACGTAATATCCTTGGTAAGCGGGAATTGTGGTTATGATAAAGGCAAATAATACAACTTTGATAAGCGAATACACAATGTAAAACGGTATCAAATAATAATGAATTCCGTAAATGTATTGGTCGGGCGGAATCGCGTTTGTGAACAGCACCGCGAGGTAGCCGCCGCCCACACCGATAAACATGCTGATGAGCGTGAGAAGCGGAAATGTAACAACTGCTGCAATTACCTTAGGCTGAATGAGATAAGCCGCAGAGTTTACGCCCATAATTTCCAACGCATCAATTTGTTCGTTGATACGCATAGTTCCCAATTCTGATGCGATGTTTGCGCCGACTTTTCCGGCAAGAATCAAACCAACAATGGTGGACGAAAATTCCAAAAACATGGAATCGCGCGCGCCCAAACCTACCAGATACAGAGGCACATACGATACGCCGATGTTGTAAGCCGTTTGCAGCGTGATAACCGCGCCCATGAATATCGAAATAATTATGACAATGCCGATGGATGAAATGCCGATTTTATCAATTTCTTCAAAAATACGGTTTAAATACAACTTGCGCTTTTCCGGTTTTTTAAAAACTTTCGTGAGCAAAAAATAATAATGACCGAAACTGTATAATGTACGAAACATGCTTGGCTCTCAAATTGGTTGCAACAAAAATATGTTATTTTGTTCGATATTCAAAATTTAAAGAAATAACACATCAGGCTTTCGGATTTTTTTTAGTCCATTCCTTCTTTTATGCTCACCAATTCGGCTCTGATATCTTGCAAAATTTTTACAAGTTCAAAATTATCGACAGTTCCTACTTTGTTATCTTTCAATTTTAGCTGCGCGCCCTTCAAGGTCATCCCGCGTTCTTTGACTAAATGAAAAATAAGTTTCAGGTTGTCAATATCTTTGGGCGTAAAAAGTCTGTTCCCTTTTTTGTTTTTTTTGGGCTTGAGAATTGAAAACTCTTGCTCCCAATAGCGTATCAATGAGGTATTTACCTCAAACATTTCTGCAACTTCACCTATCGTGTAGAACAGCTTTTCCAAAGGTTGATTTTTGTCTGTTTCCATGCGTAATGATTTCGTAATTATTTAATTTCTAATGGTTTAATAACACCGTCCGGCGTTATTAAGATGTAATGCTTTTCGATATTCTTAGCCTTGTCTCGAATAATACATGAGTTCAGTATAAAAAGTCATAAAGTTGAAAGTTTGTAAAGTTAAATTACTGATAATAAGGAATTTACTTAAATTATAAAATATTTTCAAAAACACAGATAATCAAGCATATAGATTGTTTAGCTAAAATAAAACAGGCTTTTTAGACCGGACTCATACATAAAATTTGAGTTTCCGAATGACAACAAAGATAACAATTTCAGCATAAAAATAGAAAATTTCAAAAAAAAAAATTAAAAATATCAATTGTAAAAAAAGGAGGTCAAAAAATTTGCATTAATTCAAAAAAAAAAGTCAATTTAGCCGCTAAATTCGCCGAAAAATGAAACAGCTCAAAATCACAAAGCAGGTTACCAATAGGGAATCTGTCTCTTTAGACAAATATTTACAAGAAATAAGTAAATACGAGTTGTTGCGCCCCGAAGTAGAAGCGGAATTGTTTGCAAAAATCCGAAATGGCGATATTCAGGCGTTGGATTTGTTGATAAAAGCAAATTTGAGATTTGTAATTTCTGTTGCAAAACAATATCAAAATCAAGGACTTACGCTCATAGATTTAATAAACGAAGGCAACATCGGATTGATAAAAGCTGCACGTCGTTTTGACGAAACCAAAGGCTTTAAATTCATTTCGTATGCCGTTTGGTGGATTCGTCAGGCAATTTTGCAATCCTTAGCCGAACATGCTCGCATTGTGCGACTTCCACTTAATAAAATAGGTTCGATAAGCAAAGTAAATCAGGCATTTAACGATTTGGTGCAAAAATACGAACGCGAGCCAACGCCTGAAGAAATTGCAAAAGAATTGCAAATAGCTCCAAAAGAAGTGCGAAAAGCTATGGCTGAAAGCGAACGACACGTCTCAATTGATGCGCCGATTGATGAAGACGATGACAGAAATTTATACAGCGTGCTTCAAAATCCTGATAATCAGTCGCCTGAGAACGATATGATGCAGCAATCCCTGCGTTTGGAATTGTTGCGCGTGCTCGGAACTTTACCGCAACGTGAAGCAGAAATTATAAAAATGTACTATGGATTTGATTTGCCGCATCCGCTGACTTTAGAAGAAATCGGTTTGCAATTTGACCTCACACGAGAGCGCGTTCGTCAAATAAAAGGCAGAACGATGCGTGTTTTGAAACAGCGCAGCAAAATTTTACAACAATACCTCTGAGGCAAGGTTTTTATTTAATTCATCCGAAAATTTCTTTCCAACATTTGTAAAAAAACGCCTGAGATTCAGTGCTTTCAAACTGCGAACGCCCGAAATAGTGTTTGTCAGAAATATTTCTTCAACCGAAGGCACTTCGCTGTCGGAAAGTGATTGCTCAATATAGTTGTAATTTAATGATTCACAGAGTTTTGGCATGACACTTCTCACAACTCCTGCCACACATCCGTCGGAAACAGGAGGCGTGTAAACGGTTTTTCCGGACACAAAAAATAGGTTTGAAGAGATGGATTCGCAAAAATTTCCGGCAGTATTTCGTATTAACATATCATCGGCTTTGACAAGTTTACGTGCATTTCCGGCAAGAATATGTATTCTGAAATTCCCTGATAACTTATAAGGTGTGAACGTACTCGGCTGAATGCGATATGAATCGAAAATTGAAACAAATAAGCCGTCCGGATTAAATTCGGGCAACTTAATAACCTCTGTTTGAATCAAATAATCGACTTCGTTTGTGTCCGGCGTAAACAATCCTCCCGCTTTTCGGAACACGTGCAGGCGCACACGAGCATGGATGTAATGCTTGTTTTTGTTGAGCAATCGAATGATTTCGTTGAACAAAATATCGGGGTCGATGCTAAATTTTTTCGGTAATCCGAACATCAAAAGCCGCGCTGCATCGGAGAGTCGCGCGATGTGGCGATTGAAAAGCGGCAAGCGCATTCGTACGGCGAGCATGGTTTCAAAAACCGCATCGCCGTACATGAACGCTCTGTTGTCGAACGTGAGCGGAACACTGTTAGTATAGAAAAATTCGCCGTTGAAAATGACGGATTGTTTGTGTTCCACCTGATTTGTTTGCTTATTTTGTAAAATAATACATCATAAATACAAAGGCTATCAGCAACATAGACGAAATTGTTACGCCTGCCAACGTGTAACGAACGCCTTGTTTGTGCGCTTGTAAATCGAAACTTGGAACTTCGATAACAGTCGGGGCTTCGTTTTCGAGCGATTTGCTGGCATTTTGCAACGCTTCGAGTTCGATAAGCATATTTTCATTAGCTTCAATCACTTCTGCAAGTTCGTGCTGATTGTCAAAGAGTTGCTCCGTGAGTTCCTCAATTTTTGTGGTTTGCGACTTCACAACATCCTGCAAATCACCAATTTGTGTGCTGAGTTCTACTATTTGAATATCTCTTTCGACAATATCGTTGTCCGGGTTGTTGTCCACGCCGTCCAAATCATCATCGGCATCATTTTCGCTTCCGGGCGGATATTTTTCCGTCAGAAACTCTTTGTCTATCAGATACTTATTACGCTCTTTGCGAATAAATTTCGACCCTTCGTGTTTTTGACACAAACGGTGAATCGTGGTTTGGCTTTTGCCGCTCAAATCTATGGCTTCTTGTACTGTAAGAAACATTTTTTATGTGCATTAGGGGTTTGTTGCAAAATAAGTGAAAATTTTTGTATCGACACAATTTTTTGGCATAGAATGTCATACATTTTTTTCAACAGAGTTATTAACAATATTTAAAGTATGCTTTACACCGCGTTTTGGGCTTCCAATTTGCGTTCTTTTCGCTCAATGCGTTTTGCTAACATAATGCTGATTTCGTAAAGAATCATCAACGGTAATGTAACCAAAATTTGGCTAAAAATGTCGGGCGGCGTGATAATTGCGGCAACGCTGAGTATTATAACAAAGGCGTGTTTTCGATATTTTTTCAGGAAAGCCGAAGTAACCAATCCTATTTTTGCCAAGAAATAAATCAGAATCGGCATTTCGAAAATAACGCCCGAAGCTAAGACGACCGAAATGAATGTTGAAATGTAAGATTCGAGCAGAAAATCATTTTTAACAGCTTCGCTGACTTGGTAGGTGCCTAAAAAATCCATCGAAAGCGGCGAAATGATATAATACCCGAAGCAGGCTCCGAGCGAAAATAGGATAGAAGCAAAGAAAACCGCGCCGCGACTGTGCCGAACTTCCCGCCTGTTGAGTGCAGGTTTTAAAAAACGCCAGAACTCAAAAAAAACATACGGAAATGCCGCGAAAAAGCCCAAAACCAGCGCAACATTGATGTGCGACATGAGTTGTGCCGACATTTTATTGCTTTGCATCACCAGTGGTTTTTGGTTGATACACAACAAATTCGTATCAAATGACTGACCTAATTCGCAGAGTAAACGGTTTGAAATAAAATCTTTTTGCATCGGCGCAAAGACTATTTCGTTGAAAATGAAACTTTTGTAAACGAACGCCACAATCGCAAACACAAGAATTACAAGTATTGAACGCACTAAATGCCAGCGTAATACTTCAATATGTTCCAAAAATGAGAGTTCGTTGGGCTTTTTATGTCGCATGTATGATTTTTTTAAACTACCGATATAACAAAATTGTCAGCATATTGAATTTCAGAAATAAAAAAATCTAATGTCTCAATAC
>DYSM01000607.1 GCA_020718265.1 Draconibacterium orientale
TGACCTCTGCTGAGTTACTCCCTACGGTCGTGGTCTCCGCTGCGCTCCGGCTCTCAGGAATTTAGGAAACCGAACCTAATCTGAGACCTCCCTCGGTAAGGCGTTTATCCGTCCGTCAAACCCTGCCGAATCTACTGCGTAAGTGCTTGGTTTCTTTTCAGATACCTTTGGGCGTTGATTTGATGTGCAATCTTACCCGACCCACGCAGCCTCATATTCGGTTCTTGTTCATCAGTTCCGACTTTTGCAGTCTCGCTTAGTTACGCCCTAAGGGCGTGGTCTCCGCTGCGCTCCGGCTCAGACCATGCCTCGCGGCAAACGCCCTTGCGACTTGCTATGCTTCGGGCACGACCCCGCGCATCAGGGACTTGCACCCTTTGGATAATTTCAGATATAAATAATTTTGGCTCGAAATTTGTTTCTCCGAATTTATTTTATTTATACCTTTGCCATTCAAGGCACACACATAGTATATGCGATAATTGCGGGCATTTGTGGTAGGTTGAAACATTGTGCAAGAAAGAAACATTTGTGCAACTTTGAAACGATAGTGCCTTGAAATCCCGCAACATACGCATATTATTTTTCGTTATAGCTAATAAAAAAATGACAGATGAGAAATTATTCACAACAAACGATTAAACGATTATTTTCATTATCAGGAAATTTGTGTGCTTTTCCTGATTGTGATAAATTAATTGTTAATTCAAATGGAACAATTATCGGAGAAATATGTCATATTAATGCTTTAAATGAAAATGGACCAAGATTTAACGATAAATTGTCTGAAAGTAAATTAAATGATTTTGAAAATTTAATTTTATTATGCCCGACTTGTCATACAACAGTTGATAAAGAATTTAATATTTATACAACGGATAAATTAAAACAATTTAAAAATCAACAAATTGACAAATTTAAAAATAATGAATATAATTTTGACCCAGAAAATATTTACAATCAGATAAATAATATTTGTAACTATTCAGCCTCTCCAAGATTAGGATTAATTTCGAGATTTGCAATTTGTTTAAGCGTATCAAGCGTATCGCCGGAGTTTTTTATGACCGTGTCAATGACCGAACGCAGTA
>DYSM01000168.1 GCA_020718265.1 Draconibacterium orientale
ACTGTTCACTCTGTGCAGCTTACATAGATAAATTTATCGTTTGAGAGAGTTTGTTCGCCGTCGAAGCGGTATGCGACTAAGAGATGGCATTTGCCGACACCGTAATCGACACAGCAGACATTTGCAGATAGCACGCGCGGAGTGCCGCGTTGCCAGTAATGTCCCACGAAAACAGGCTTATGTTCGTGCAAATACGGCACGTGGCGATGAAATTCGGCAAGCGGTACGAGAGTGTTCGGAATTTCCGGTTCGTAATTCACGGCAATACGACGATATGTGGTTTCGGCATCCACTTTGCGCCACCATTGATAGCGAATGCGGCGGCGATTGTTGCCGTCTTTGTCCGTGTACGATGCTCCGCGCGGAAGAATAAGTTCTTTGCCTTTGAGCAAGATTTCTATGATACGATACTCCTCCGTACCTACGCGATTTGCTTTTATCAGAAACTCCGAGGTTAGTTTTTGGTCAGGCAAAAGTTCGGACAAACGTTCGATGTACTCAAAATCCCAACAGGCGTGGATGACACGAAAATTGTCGAATTCCAAATACAAGGGCAAGGATTGTGTCCATTGCAATAATTTTTTTTTAGATTCTGTTTTTCCTTTGAAACTCTCTTCGGTTTCCTTTATTTGCCTGCTTGTTTTCAACGAATGTTCGCGCAGCGGCATTCCATTATAATACGTGTTGTACGAAATAAAATTAAATTCGTGATTACCCATAACGGCATACGCTGTTCCGGCATCGACCATTTTTTTTACAAGTTTCAAGACAGCACGTACGCCGGGTCCGCGGTCGGTAAAATCGCCCACAAATACTGCTTTCCGGTCGGGATGCCGATACACACCGCCCGTTTTTCGATAGCCCATTTTCTGAAGCAACCGTTCGAGCGTTACAATGTAACCGTGTATGTCTCCGATAATGTCGAACATTTATCTCTATTGAAAATTTTTTGTTACAAACAAATGCAACATTTTTATTTTTATATTAAGATGTTACTTTATGTATTTTCAACTATACATAAAAAGTAATCATTTGTGTAAAGTTTTTTTTTAATATCGAACTAAATTTCGGCAAGGTTTTTGGACATACAGCTTTACAATTTTGGCAGAAGATATGTCGATAAAAACAGGTTCTTATGCCTTGCCTCAAAATCAATTCACAAAGTTAGTAATTATTAAAGAAAAATAGTATGATTGCGGAAAGTTTAAAAACGAAATCGATAAAAATATTTGTCTTCGGCACATTACGCCAAGGCGGACGCTTAGACTACTACATGGACGGCAGCGATTTCATGGGAAAATATTACACCGAAGGGCAACTTATGAAATCCGAGCTGGGCAGTGCTTATATAGATTTCAGCTTAAAAAATGTTGCTACGCTCGGCGAACTGCATGTGATAAACTTCCCAAGTTTGCAACGGATTGACCACTTGGAAGGTAAGTCGGGCGAATTTCCGAAAGGTTATGACTTAGACATTATTCCGGTTTGGGAACTCAAAGAATCGGGCAATTTCTCATTCGACGACGCTACAAAATCGTATGCTTTTTTTTACAAACGCCGCGATATGCCGATTAAAATAACATCGGGCGACTGGATTGAACAACCGCAACCGATTGAAGAAATTCAAAATTATCTCAAAAAACACAACGGCAACGTTACGTGCGATGCCCTCATTGATTATATCCGAACCTATTTGGGTTTAAAATAATACGGGCATGAGAGTGAAAATTAAAAAAAAAATACTCAGCATTTTGTTCTGGTCTGTGCTTGCTGCGGCATTCATCGGACCCGGAACTGTGGTTTCGGCCACGCAAGCCGGTATTTTTTATAATTTTCAGTTGATGTGGGCTTTAGTGTTTTCGACCTTTGCAACGATTTTACTTCAGGAAGCAAGTGCCCGAATTACGATACACACGCAAATGAACTTGGGCGAAGCCATTGCCAAACAATTTGAGCACAAGAGTTCAAAGAAATTTATTCTCTTCATAATTATCGTTGCAATTATTTTGGGTTGTGCCGCTTATGAAACCGGCAATATCTTGGGTGCAGTTGCCGGTATGACGCTTATTTTCGATATTCCCGGAAATTATTTTGTTGCGGCAGTCGGTGTTTTGGTCTTAATTATATTTGCGTTCAAAGCCGTAGAAGTAATTGCTAAAATCTTGGGCGTGGTTGTGTTTCTCATGGGAGGCGCATTTATTTATATTGCACTTGCTTTAGACCCCGATTGGGGGCAAATCGTATCGGGCAGTTTTGTTCCGCAGATTCCGGAACCGTTGAACAATCCGCACGCACCTTCCATCGGAATGCTCATCCTCGCGCTTATCGGAACCACCGTTGTGCCTTACGATTTATTCTTAGGTTCGGGTGCGTTGGATAAAAAAGATACCATATCGGAAATGCGGTTTGGATTAGCAATTGCCATCGGTTTGGGCGGACTTATTTCAATGTCCATCATCGGCATAGGCGACGCGGTTACAAAAAACATGGCAACGGAAGCCAAAAACACCATCAACATCGCAAATCTCGAAGATTTATATGCCCTGATGCGCAACTCGTTGGAATACGACTTGGGCAGCGTGGGCTTGTATTTGTTCGGATTTGGCATGTTTGCCGCCGGCTTTTCGTCCGCCGTAACCTCGCCGCTTGCCTCAGCTATTACGGCTAAAAGTTTGTTTTCCAACAAATACAACAAACATAAGTGGGAAGGCAAAGCACCGTATTTCAAGCTCATTATTATCGGAGTGTTATCGGTCGGACTTACATTTGGTTTCTTGGGAATAAAACCCTTACCTGCAATTCTTATGGCTCAGGCATTCAACGGATTGATACTTCCGCTGATAGCAGTATTTCTTATCTATGTAATCAACGACAGCAAAGTTATGGGCAAAGCAAATCTGAACGGTTGGGTGTCGAACATCGCAATGGGCGTAGTGCTTTTTATCACAATCATGTTAGGTTTCAATCAAATAACAGATGCTGTTACAAATGCGCTTGACATCACACTCGAAGAAAACGCATTGCTCACGCCTTTGATAATAGGTTCTGCCATAATAAGTCTTCTGATTTTGTTACTGATTTACAGAAACCGAATTAAAAGTCAACGCCACGAACCCGAAAACGCACTTGCGAATTCGTAATGTAATTGCCTGCCAAGTCGAAATCCCAAATCCACGTTTCGCTGATATTGCCTTCGGGCATCGGAACTTTCACGCGCATATCCGATTTCATAAAACTTGATTTCGCGTTCGTAATTTCTTCTTGAAAATCAACAATTAAACACGATTTACCGACAGGAAGCATTGAAATATGATTTTGTTCAACTTCTGCAACGATTCTGTCAATGAGTTCTTTTTTAGATTTCGTTTTTTCTTCCAAATACTCCGAAATCAAGCCGCCCAACTGACTCAGCAAATTCGGCGACACATAAAAATCCGCCTCAAAATCCACAGGCAATCCAAAATTGCAAGGCACATCGGCACGCAAATTATCCAAAGTTCCGGCTTTGACGGCATTGTATATATTAACGGTTTGCCCGGTAACATCAGCCTGAATCAAACGCACATTCGGAAATGCTTTAGCTTTCTTTTCAATTTGCACCGGATGCGTAATATCCACCAGCACAAGCTCCTCAAACATTTCGGCAAGCTCAGCCACAGGCACATCGAGCCACCAACCGCTGCCAAAAACCACACAACGTCCTTTTTTCTTGTTTTGAGCAGAACGCAAAATAAAATTGCGCGTATGTTTTAAATGCAATTTCCACTCTTCGGCTTGACTCATGTAGCGCGTAATCAAACCCTCGCGGTCGTCTGCGTAACCCATTTTTTTTAGAACGCGCTGAAAACTGTCCATGAAGATGTATTTGTTTGAAAATACAAATGTAAGGAACAAAATTTATCAAAAAAAATCAAAATTATGAAATTCGATTTCAAATAGTATCAAAATTGATATAAAAAAAAACATATTTTTCCGATTTATCGCAAGGTGAAAAATGTTAGACAACATATTGCACGCATAAAAAGTTCGATTAAACACTATAAATCTAAACAAATCTAAAATTTTACGTAAAAAAATTGAATTTTTCTTTTATCAGAACGAAAACATTCTTAATTTTGCAGAATTAATGTGCAAATTACATCAATATTATTTAGTAATAATTAGAATTATGAGGAAGACTGTTATTCTATTTTCGGTGCTGGCTTTTTTAGCCTTTTCGATAAGCGGCTGCAGCGAGCTGAAAAAAATGATCAAGAATGCAGACCAAGTGCAGTACAAAACAAATCCGAACCCACTCGAAATGCACGCAGACAAAGTGCCTGTGGATGTTACGGTAACCTTTCCGCCGAAATATTTTGGTAAGAAAGTTAAGTTGGTAATATCGCCCTACCTGAAAGCTGACGACGGAAGCAAGGAAATTCGCTTCAAAGAACAAACGTTGCAAGGCGAGAAATTCTTGGACAACAACCCAACAATTAGCTATAAAGACGGTGGTTCGTTCAAGTTTTCGGACACGATACCTTACGAGGAAGCACTTCGCATGTCGGATTTGGAATTACGTTTCCAAATTGCAACAGCAAAAGGCAAATCGGCAAGTTTAGTTACCATGAAAATTGCTGATGGTATCATCACTACTCCCGAATTGGTAGAAAATGGTATGGCAGTGGATAACAACGGAAAAAAAGTTGGAAAGATTGTAGAAAAAACTATCCCGAAACCGGCAACAAAACCGAGCGAAGAGGTTGTTGAAATCTTCTTTCCGATGCAAAAAGCTGACGTAAAAGACAGCGAATTGAATAAAAAAGAAGTCGGAACGCTTATGGCTTTGGTCGCTGCAACCTCTGCAGACCCGTCGAAAACTGTAAAAGGATTCAAAATTGCCAGCTACGCTTCGCCGGACGGAACACAAGAAATGAACCAAGGTTTGGTTGACAGTCGCGGAAAAAACACAATATCTGCGTTAGAGAAAAAAATCAAAAAAGATAAAATCACAGCACTCGACGGAAAAACCATTGCTTCAACCGAAACAACTCCGGCAGAAGACTGGGACGGTTTCAAAAAACTTGTAGAAGCATCGACGATTTCAGACAAAGAACTCATCCTCCGCGTGCTTTCAATGCACTCAGACCCAACGAAACGCGAAGAAGAAATCAAAAAATTGGCAAGTGTTTATACCGAACTAAAGAAAGAGATTCTTCCTTTATTGCGTCGTTCACGAATCAAATTTGAATTCCAAGGCAAAGACAGAACTGAAAGTGAGTTGATTTCGATAGCAGGCACAAGCCCTGCAACCATCAGCCAAGACGAAATGTTCTTTGCATGCATTAAAGAAAAAGCCGGAGCAAACCAAGTAACGCTTTACAAAAAATACACCGAGACCTACCCTACCGATTGGAAAGGTTGGAACAATTTAGGTGCAGCACACGTTAGAGCAAATAACATGTCGGAAGCAAAGAAAGCATTTGAAAAAGTTCTTTCAATAAACTCTTCTAATCCTGCAGCTTACAACAACTTAGGTGTTATTAAATTGGCCGAAGGCGACATTGATGGTGCTTGGGATATGTTTGAAAAAGCAGAAGAAAATGGCTGTGAAGCTGCAGAATTAGGCTACAACATGGGAGTAATTCTCATCAAACGCGGACAATATTCCGATGCAGTAGCAAAATTTGGCACATCAGCAACATTCAACAAAGCGTTAGCTGAAACATTAGCCGGCGAAAATGCAACTGCAGTGAGCACGCTCAATACCATGAGCACCAGCAATGAAGCCGTTTTCTATTATTTGAAAGCCGTAACAGCAGCAAAAGCAGGCACAGAAGAAGATGTGTACGAAAACCTGAAAGTTGCAATTTCAAAAGACAGCACGCTGAAAGCTTACGCAGCAAAAGATTTGGAATTTAGAAAATATTTCGACAAATCAGATTTCAAAAGCATCGTTGAATAACGATATTTCATATTAATCCTTCATTTCACCTTACAAAAAAGCCGTCCAAATTTTGGGCGGCTTTATTTATTCCGGACTCACGGTTATTCTGTTTTTGTAAAAAAAGAACAAACACAATGTAGTGTCGTAAGAAAACGTGTAAGTATTTGAAGTTCTGTAGGTTGAAGTCATTTTGTCAATCGAACATTTTGTCATTTAGTAGTCATTCATTGTTTTTTTGGTTTCAATCGAATATCCACAGTATTTCAATAGAATTTCTAAATTATTCAAGTAGAAATGTCGCTATAACATTAAGCATTTCAAAGTGTTATAAGTTTTCTTGCAAACACTCAAAATATTCAAACTGCATTTATATATTTTTCGTAAAGATTATGCACCATAATTCAGATATTGTTTGTAAACTATGACTTGAGTCCGGTCTAAAAAGCCTGTTTTATTTTAGCCAAACAATCTATATGCTTGATTATCAGTGTTTTTGAAAATATTTTATAATTTAAGT
>DYSM01000169.1 GCA_020718265.1 Draconibacterium orientale
GGAACGTCGCCGTAATGAAAAATTCCGGCAGCCAAAGCTGCACTTGCACCCGATTTTGAAAAAATATCGACAAAGTGAGAAACATTTCCGGCTCCGCCTGATGCAATGACCGGAATATTGACCAATTTGCTCACAGTATCAGTAAGTTCCACAGCAAATCCGTTGCGCGTGCCGTCGTGATTCATGGAGGTCAGTAAAATTTCGCCGGCACCTAGTTTTTCCGCTTTTTTTACCCATTCAAATGTTTTTACAGTGGTTTCCGTGCGACCTCCGTGCACATAAACAATCCATTCATTGTTCACAAATTTAGTGTCAATTGCTAAAACAACACATTGATTACCAAATTGTTGTGCTATTTCAGAAATCAATTCCGGACGCTTAACCGCAGCCGAATTCACACTCACTTTGTCCGCGCCGGCGCGCACTAAAACCGCTGCATCTTCAGCCGAATTTATGCCTCCGCCCACAGTGAACGGAATGTTAATTTCGGCGGCAATGCGTTCAACAAGTTCTGCCAAAGCCTGTCGTTTTTCAACAGTAGCCGTAATGTCCAGAAACACAAGCTCATCCGCACCTTGTTCGACATATTTTTTAGACAACTCAACCGGGTCGCCGGCATCTTGAATATTTACAAAATTTACGCCTTTCACGGTTCGTCCGTCACGAATGTCGAGGCATGGAATTATACGTTTTTTTAGCATAAATTCTGAAGTTCTTGGAGTGAAATTTTTCCTTCGTAAATGGCTTTACCTATAATTGAACCCTCACAACCTATTGATTTCATGCGCAATACATCAGAAATTGAGCTCACGCCGCCGCTGGCAATCAAATTTATTTTAGAGTTTTTTAAAATTTCTTCGTAAACGTCTTCAGATGCGCCGGCTAACATGCCGTCTTTTGAAATATCTGTGCCAATTACATATTTAACTCCATGATTTTCAAACTGTTTGATGAAATCTAAAACATCAATATGTGCGTTCTCCTGCCAGCCGTTTATTGCTATTTTTCTGTGATGATAATCTGCCCCTAAAATAATTTTTTCGGCACCAAAAGTTTTTAGCCATTCCAGAAACAGTTCAGGTTGATTTACAGCGATACTTCCGCCTGTAACTTGCTGTGCGCCTGAGGAAAAGGCTATACTGATATCCTCATCCGATTTTATTCCGCCTCCAAAATCAATTTTCAAATTTGTTTGTTTTGCAATGGTTTCCAATACTTTATAATTCACAATATGTTTGGATTTTGCGCCGTCCAAATCCACTAAATGTAAGTATTTAATTCCGTGATATTCAAACGCTTTTGCAACTTCAAGCGGATGTTCGTTGTAAATTTTTTTTGTGCTGTAATCGCCTTTTGAAAGTCGGACGCATTTGCCGTCAATGATGTCGATTGCGGGAATAATTCTCATAAAAAATCTATAAAGTTAAAAAATTTCTTAAAATCGTTTCGCCTACCATTGCTGATTTTTCAGGATGAAATTGTGTGGCATAAAAATTATTTTTATACAAAGCTGCACTGAACGGTAAAATATAGTTGCTCAATGCTGCCGTTTCTACACAAATTTCAGCATAATAACTGTGCACAAAATAGACATCACTATTTAGTGTTAAGTTGTTGAATAATTGAGATTTATAGTCGTAAATATTGTTCCAACCGATGTGCGGAACTTTATCGTTAGTCGGAAATTTTTTAACTAAAGTTTCAAAAATTCCGATACAATCCGTGTCGCCTTCTTCGCTGTGCCTGCACAGTAATTGTTGCCCTAAACAAATGCCGAGCAAAGGCGATTGTATTTGTCGAATAAGTTTGTCTAATTCTCTGTCTTTGAGATACTTCATAGCCGTACTCGCCTCGCCTACGCCGGGAAAAATAACTTTATCGGCTGCCAAAATTTCGTCAGGTTTGTCTGTGATAATGCTTTCAAATCCGAGGCGACTTACTGCATTTTGCACGGAACGAATATTTCCGGCGTTATATTTCAGAATTGCAATCATAAACTACCCTTAGTGCTTGGAACAGAGTCTGTTCCGTTAAATGAAACTGCTGTTTTTACAGCTTTGGAAAATGCCTTGAAAATAGCTTCGATTTTATGGTGCTCATTCGTGCCCGTTGATTGAACATTTAGATTACAACGCGCTGAATCACAGAATGATTTGAAGAAATGAAAAAATAATTCAGTCGGCATATCACCAATTTTTTCGCGCCTAAATTCAGCATTCCAAACGAACCAAGGTCTGCCTGAAAAATCAAGTGCAACTTGTGCCAAACAATCATCCATCGGCAAAATTGAAAAGCCGTAACGCTCTATGCCTCTTTTAGTTCCGAGTGCTGCATCAAAAGCTTGACCTAACGAAATGGCAACATCTTCAATCGTATGATGTTCGTCAATATGCAAATCGCCTTTAACGCTGATATTCAAGTCAATAAGAGCGTGTTTAGACACTTGTTCAAGCATGTGATTCAGAAAACCAATTCCCGTGTTTATGTTGTTTTGTGCAGTTCCGTCTAAATTTAGCTCGACAAAAATATCGGTTTCGGTTGTTTTTCTCGAAATTTTTGATTTTCGGTGGATTTGTTTCAAAAAAGTATAAATTTCTGACCAATTTTTAGTTACTAAATTTGCAGAAACAGACTTGTCATCGCTGATGTAAATACTTTTACAACCCAGATTTTCAGCAAGTTGCACATCAGTCAGTCTATCACCGATGACATACGAATTTGCTAAATCGTATTCGCCTGTCAGGTATTCGGTAAGCATTCCGGTACGTGGTTTTCGTGTCGGCGCATTTTCGTGCGGGAAACTTTTGTCTATATGAACTGCATGGAAGTGAACACCTTCATTTTCAAAAGCTTGCATCATTTTATTATGAGCGGGATGAAATGTTTCTTCCGGGAACGATTCTGTGCCCAATCCATCTTGGTTAGTAACCATAACAAGCAGAAAATCAAGCTCTTTTGCAATTTTTGCAAGATATTGAAACACACCGGGATAAAATTCCAATTTTTCGAGACTGTCCAATTGATAATCAACAGGCGGTTCAATTACGAGTGTTCCGTCTCGGTCGATAAAAAGTATCTTTTTCATTGAATTTCAATATTTTACGATAATTTTTTCATTGCAGAAATTAACGCTGTATTTTCTTCGGGTGTTCCGATTGTTATACGAATTCCGCCTTTTACAACTTTGTTTCTGTTTCTTACAATGATTTGATTTTCAACTAATTGATTGTAAATTGTATCTGCATCTTTAACAGTTATCAATACAAAATTAGCATCGCTTGGAAAAATAGATAACACGTAAGGCAGTTTTTCCAATTCTGATAATAATTTTTGTTTTTCATGGAGAATTATCTCGACATTTTTCTTAAAAAGAGATTCATTTTCAAGACATTGCAGCGCAGCATTCTGATTAATCAAACTCACATTGTAAGGCGGTTTAACTTTGTCATACAAATCAATAATTTTCTTTTCAGCAAAGGCTGTGCCAACTCGAATGCCCGCGTGTGCCCAAGCCTTGCTAAACGTTTGACTTACAATAAGATTAGGATATTCGTTTATTCTATAAATCCACGATTTTTGATTGCTGAAATCAATATAAGCTTCGTCTAAAAATACGATTCCGTTAAAATGATTTAAAATGTATTCAATATGCTGAATATCAGCAAGATTTGCTGTCGGATTGTTGGGCGAACATATAAATATGAGTTTCAAATTTGGGTTCGTAAAATGAGGTTGTGCTGCTTCGATATTTAATTGGAAATCAGAAGTCAGCGGAATTTCAATCATTTCAACATCATTTGTTGCCGCCGACACTTTGTACATACCATAAGATGGTGTAAATGAGAGAGCTTTGTCTATTCCCGGACGGCAAAAAATACGAAATGCCAAATCAATAACTTCATCGCTTCCGTTTCCTATGAAACAATTTTCAACGCTAACTCGCTTAATTTCACAGAGTTTTGCTTTCAACGCACGTTGGTGAGGGTCGGGATAGCGATTCAACGTGCCAAACGGATTTTCGTTTGCATCCAAGAAAATTCCGGACGAACCGGAAAATTCATCTCGAGCACTCGAATACGCTTCAAGTTTTAAAATATTTGGTCGGACAATTGATTTAAGGTCAAACATTTAGAATAGATTTTAATCGGAGTGAAACTGCATTTTTATGTCCGAAGAGCTCTTCGGTTTCTGCCATAAGTTCTATTGCCTTTCCAATATTGTTAATGCCTTGTTTACTAATATGTTGGAACGATATTTTTTTCATAAAACTATCCAAAGAAACGCCGCTGTAATTTCGGGCATACCCGTTTGTCGGCAACGTATGATTTGTGCCGCTGGCGTAGTCGCCCGCGCTTTCGCAACTGTAATTTCCGACAAAAACAGAACCTGCATTTCTGACTTTTGTTACATAATCACCGGCGTTTTCAGAAGCAATTATCAGATGCTCAGGTGCATACAGGTTGCTAAATTCAAAACATTCTTCCATTGAATTTAAAATAATACAACGGCTGTTGGCTAAGGCTTGTTCGGCAATTTTTTTTCGCGGAAGTGCTGAAAGTTGCTTGGAAAGTTCTTTGAGTGTTTTTTCGGCAAACGAAAGACTGTCTGTCAGTAGAATTGCCTGACTGTCAGCACCATGTTCGGCTTGTGAAAGCAGGTCGGCGGCAACAAATTCCGGTACGCCCGTCGAATCCGCAACAACCAAAACTTCGCTCGGACCTGCAGGCATGTCGATGGCAACGCCCATTTGTTGAACAATCTCCTTGGCTTTCGTTACGAATTGATTTCCCGGACCAAAAATTTTATAGACTTTCGGTATGGTCTCCGTACCAAATGTCATGGCTGCAATTGCCTGAGCACCACCAACTTTGAATATTTTTTTAACGCCGCAAATCGCTGCAGTTCTTAAAATTGCCGGATGCACATTTCCGTTTTTGTCAGGCGGCGTACAGATGATAATTTCGCTGCAACCGGCGAGTTGTGCAGGCACGGCAAGCATCAAGACTGTGGAAAACAGCGGAGCTGAACCGCCCGGAATATAAAGCCCGACTTTCTCAATCGGAATATTTTTGCGCATACAATGCACGCCCGGCATGGTTTCTACCGATGGTTCGATGACATTTTGAGCGGCATGAAATTTTTCAATATTTTTTTTTGCTAAAAGAATTGCATTTGCTAAATCGTTCATTATGAAGCGTCTGGCTTCAAGAATTTCGGTTTCGGTAACTGTAAGGTTTGAAAGTTTAACAGAATCGAATTTTTCGGAATAGTCCAACAGAGCTTTATCGCCGTTAAGTCTCACGTTTTCAATAATTTCCAAAACTACGTCGTCTAATTTTTCTTTCTCAAAAACAGCGCGCTGTATGAGAGAGTTCCATTCTGATTTATCGGGATTTTTGAATATTTGCATCTCTGATTTTGAGTTATTTACAGAACAATTTTGTTTATCGGGATAACTAAAATACCTTCCGCGCCGGCTGCTTTGAGTGCGTCGATGACTTCCCAAAATTTATCTTCGTCGATGACCGAATGCAGTGAGCTCCAACCGGTTTCGGCTAAGGGCATAATGGTCGGACTTTTCAGAACGGGCAGAATTTTGCTTACAGCTTCGATTTTTTCGTTCGGCACGTTCATTAAAATATATTTCGAGGTTCGTGCGCGCAAAACGGCTTGTATTCTAAACAATAATTTTGCAAGAATTTCTTCTTTTTCGGTCGTCAGTTTTTGAGATTTTGCAAGTACGGCTTCAGATTTTAAAAGCGTATGCGTTTCACGTAAACCGTTTTGAAACAGCGTACTGCCCGAGCTTACAATATCGCAAATGCCGTCGGCAAGTCCAATATTCGGTGCAATTTCAACGGAGACGGAAATGACATGAATTTCTGCCGAAATATTATTTTTATCTAAAAATGCTTTCAACGTATTCGGATACGACGTTGCGATTTTTTTGCCTTGAAAAAACGAAAGACTGCCGTCTGGTTCGTTTTTCGGAACCGCAAGCGAGACGCGACATTTTGAGAATCCGAGCTTTTGAACAGCTTCTACTTTTTTTTGCTCTTCGATGAGCAAATTCTCGCCCACGATGGCAATATCAGCCACGCCGTCTTCCAAATATTGCGGAATGTCAGAGTTGCGCAGATACAAAATTTCCATCGGAAAATTCGGCACTTCAACTTTCAATTGGTCTTTCCCGGTATCCACCTTCAAGCCGCATTCTTTCAGCATTTCTATGGAATCTTCGTGCAGTCGTCCGCTTTTTTGTATGGCTATTTTGAGTGTGTTCATCTTATGAGTATCAATTTTTTTTTGTCGTGCAAAAGAACAAAAAAAATGTCAAAGTTTTAATATTTTTATCAAGTTGAATGTTGAAATTATGAATTTCAAACATGTGTTCAGTATAAAAAGTCATAAAGTTGAAAGTTTGTAAAGTTAAATTACTG
>DYSM01000608.1 GCA_020718265.1 Draconibacterium orientale
AATTGAGATTGGGCGAATAAGTTGGCAAAAAGCACAATTCAATATTGAGGCTTTTTGCTTTCTCCATGACCAATGCGCATTTTTGATAGCGAGCGTTATCAAGAAAAATTGTAATCGGTATGCCTACGTAAAGAGCCGCGATCTTTTCCAATAGTTCGCACACGCTTTGAGCGGTAATATAGGCGTCATTGGTAACCGTCACCATTTCATGCGTAATGGCGTTGAGCGCGCCCAAGACATTGAAGCGTTGACGACCAGACGGCGCTGGAATAAATATGCGCGCAACTGACCACAGAAAGCCGAGGAACGGCGCTAACACAAAATGCGCCGCATCTATGAAACAGACCACCCTTTTTCCTTCGCGTGCTTCATCTAATCGAGGTTGCATTTCTCGTTCCAGAAATTCTTTCTGCTGATCTGGATCGGCTTTTGCAGGAAGCATACCTACTTTACGACAGCGAAAATTAAGTTTTTTTTCAAAAACTCGCGCACCTGGGTTTCGCTGCGTTTCACGCCCGTGATTTCCTCGATCTCCTTTTGCGCCTCTTTGATACTCGCTGGCGGATTTTCTCGAAAATACGTTTCCAACGATACAATGTGTTTGATCAGTTCACCCTCCGGTTTGTTGTAGTTAATTTCTTTCAACTTCTCTATGCCACCTTGGCGATAGAGGTCAAAATATTCACGGATTGTGTTACCGGTCACGCCGACGATCTCTTCAATTTGCTCATGCGATAAGCCATGCGCTTTTAGCAAGAGCGTCTCCATTCGACGCTGGACGATTGGTACAAGATGATTAAAGCGTTGATACCGTATTTCTGCAATCAGTTCTGGCGTAAATTCAAATCGAATCGTCATTGCTCTATTTTACCCAACCTTCTTTCCGCGCACTCTTAAAACCTCAATTTATGCCCGCGCCCAGTATATATGTTGTGATTCCGTTTACGGGAGGTTTTCCATTTCCGTGATGAGTAACTCCTTTGCGCTTTTATTGCATGTTTTGAATTTGTTGGCAATTATATGAATAAAACTTTTCAAACAATAAAAAAATATAATTACCAGATACTCATTTTTGTGTTCTGGGCAT
>DYSM01000170.1:0-1940 GCA_020718265.1 Draconibacterium orientale
CATTTCATGCAAAAAAACAAGAACCGTTGGGCGGTCGGCTGTGCCGCCGACCGAATATCCGGCAAGGTTTTGCCTTGCAAACAACGAGGCTCATGCCTTGCAAAATATTTGCCGGAGCAAACGATGCCGGCGGCATCACACGTTTATAGCAAAACGGTTCGGATAAATTGTGCGACCCCGTCGGGGTCGTAGGTTGTGCGGCGTGTTGGGTTTTCTATAAACCTTAAATCCCTACGGGATAAATCCATTGCCGGAAATTCGTAGATACGTGTGGCACACGTATCCAAACCATGCCCCCGGTCCAGCTCCGTTGTATTTCAAACAACAAAATAATGTTCAGTTTTGCAATGCAAAATTTCGCTACACTCACTTCGATAATTTTTTTGAAGAACATGTTTGGAATTTGTTTTTGAGTTTGTATATTTGTAGGAAAAATTTGCGTGTTATGAAACTCAAAATTACAGTACTCGCGACACTCTTTTTTGTGTTGTTTCGTTTGTCGGTGTATGCCGAAGTAACTTATACGGTGAATGTTCCCGCCGGCACACACGACTGCTTTCTTGCCGGCGAAATGACCGGTTGGGCGTTCGTTGAAATGAATCGTGCGAGTGCGACGGTTTACACGCTTACCCTTGCCGATGCAACAACTGCGCATCAATACAAATATTGCAGCGGTCCGTCGTGGGACTACGTGGAAACAACTGCGCAGGGCGAGTTTGTAACAAATCGAAACTATGCCGCCACGGATTATGTTGCGAACTGGCAATCCGTTTGGGACGATATTTTGCCTCCGAACGCAAGCAGCGGAACGATAGACCGGATTTATTTTGAATCGGATTTGGTGGACAATCGTTTCATAGATGTTTGGAAACCAAGCGGATATAACACGTCGCAACACTACAATGTGCTTTACATGCAAGACGGACAAATGCTTTTTGATGCCTCAACAAGTTGGAACGGACAAGAGTGGAATGTGGACGGCACGCTCGGAAATCTGATTGCAAACGGAACTATTGAGCAGACGATTGTGGTGGGGATTCACAATAACGGCAGCAAACGGAAAGCCGAATTTTTCCCTCAAAAAGTTTATAACACCTTGCCCGACAATCTTAAAGCCGAATTAGACGCACTTTATGAGGGAGCGGCGCGTTCCGACCAATATGTGCAGTTTGTCGCCGAGGAAGTGAAGCCGTTCATTGATGCCCACTACTCGACCAATCCGGATTTTTTACACACGTTTATTGGCGGTTCAAGCTCAGGTTCAATCGTTTCGGTGTATGCGTTTTGTGAATATCCCGACGTTTTTTCACGCGGAATTTTCATGTCCACCCATTGGATGGGCGTGCTTTACAACAATTCCGAGATACCGACTTATGTCAATGCCTATCTGCAACAAAATTTTCCGAGTCCCGAATATCGAAAAATATATTTCGACTACGGCTCGTTGGGTTTCGACCAATATTACGGAACGTATCAATCGGCTGTGAATACGACAGTTCAAAACAAAGGCTATACTTCAGAAAACTGGATGACGCTCTCATTCCACGGAGCCGACCACAACGAAACCTCGTGGAACGCCCGATTTTCAACCCCCGCATCGTATATTTTGTCCGACCTATACTCGTACAGCTCTGTTGAAAAACCTACAAATTCCGATTGGGTTCTGTCGCCAAACCTTGTGGACGACAGTTTGATTCTGCCCGAAACGGAAACATCCGATACGTGTTTCATTTACACCATGTTGGGCGAAAAAATCAGTGCGCACGACACGAAACAAAAAAGCATCAATGTTTCAAACTTAAAACCGGGTATGTATATTTTGAAAATCGGAAATCGTTCCGCAAGGTTCGTAAAACGGTAAACAATTATTATACCGGAAATGTGTTAATTTGAAAATTTGAAAATGAGTTAATTCTCTTATTTTTAGAAAATTACACAAT
>DYSM01000170.1:2040-6404 GCA_020718265.1 Draconibacterium orientale
AGCAAAATGCGCTCAATATTGTTGGAAATAGGCGGTTGGACAACAACTGCAACCTGCGCCGCAGGTGTCGTAAGTCCGATTGATGTGATTCCGGATGTAATTCCCGTTCTTGGACAAGCGGACGATTTGACGATGATTATTATCGGAACTTTGTCGGCAGTTTTTGCGTATTTTCAGCATAAACGCCGCAATGAAGTTAAAAAATTGGAGTAAATCTCAATTATCTAATTCATAAAAACGATATTTTTAATAACCAAATTATCGCAACATTCATTAAATCAGATGTATATAAAAATATGTTGTATAACACTTTATTCGCAATCGAAGTCGCAATCGTTTGATTGAAAATTGCGCTTGAGTTTTCCAAAACTAAGTGCTATTTTTACGCCAAATCAAATATGTACGGCATGAAACGATATTTACTCACCTTAGCGATTGCAACCATAGCTTTTACAGGTTCAATGGCGCAAAAAGTTTATACAACTTACTTGTGGCATCTACAACAACCGATTTATTGGCCCGAAAAAAGTCAAACCAACCCAAATCGTTACCAATATGTAAAAGAATCGCAGGACATAAAATCCGGCGGCGGAAACAATTACGAAACTGCAACGTCTCATCCGACCAACAAATTAGACGAGATTTTTAGCCTCGATGACCGCAGAACTGTCTATCAACAAGGCGCAAAAAATTCATTGCAAACGATTTTAAGCTATGGAAATGCCGGCGTACAAGTCAATTACTCAGGTGTTTTGATAGAAAATGTAAATAGTCTTGGTGCAGCAAATCAGTGGGGCTACAGTCCGACTTGGGCTGACAATTACAAAACAGCAAGAAACTGGACAACTTCAACCGGAAATCCAAAGATGGACATTGTCGGATTTTCGTATCATCATGTCATTTCGCCCTTAGTAAGCGAACGTGCATTAGCAAAAGAAATTAAAACACACCATTATATTTACAATCAAACTTTCGGAACGAATCCGGTCGAATATTCCAAAGGCTATTGGCCCGCCGAAGGTTGTTTCTCGGAACGTATTATAAAGGTGTTGGTTCAGGAAGGATTTCAATGGTCTGTTGTAGCAAACAGCCACTTAGCACGCACGTTGAACGATTATCCGTTGCATTACGGCACAAACGGTTGCAACATCGACCCGCCGAACAAAGCCGACAAAGTTTCGACAAACGGCACCAATTGGTTCAACGGACAAATTGACGGACGCGGCGGCGAATTTGCTGCACCGTATTGCTACCAATCGCACAAAGCAAAATACGTTGACCCGGCAACCGGCACAGAATATAAAATTGATGTTGTGCCGATGTGCGACTTGTTTAGCTACAAAGACGGCTACTCCGCACAAGGCACGGGCGAAATAAACACAAATGTTACCGCATTCAGCAACACAACGCATCCGTCAATCATGCTGTTTTGCCACGACGGCGATAATGCTTGGGGCGGCGGCTCGAGTTATTATCAGGAAGCTGTGCCAAGCTTTACGGCGGCTGCGCACAACGATGCCAATTTAGAACCTTCTACAATTCAACAATATTTAGACGAGCATCCCGTGCCGGCAAACGACCTCGTACACGTAGAAGACGGCGGATGGGTTAACGCCGCAAGCGATTGGGGGCATCCGACTTTTATCAATTGGATTTGGCCTCTATACGATGCAACAACGCACGAATTTAACCCCAACGGTTGGACTGAAGACGTTCGTAACTGGGGTGTTATCACAGCAGTGGACAACTTTGCCTGCATGGCAGAAGACCTCGCCGGCGGAACAGATGTAGCCGATATTGTCTATCCGACAGCAACATCAAGTAATGCAGAAAAAGCTTGGCATTTTTATCTGCCCACAAATGCAAGTTGCTACATGTATTACGGTATCGCCGAAGATATGGAAGTCAAACAAACAATTGCCGGCAACAATGCCATCGAATTTGCTCAACTCGAAATCAACGCACATCCCGGTGTGGATAACACTCCGCCGTCGGTTTTCGCGCCACAGCGTTGGCCCTACAATCCGGGTTCTGCAGGTTTCGGTCCCACGTATGGCTATCAAGAATTTATCAATCCGAAAGATTTTACCGTTTGGACATTCGGTTTTGATGTCAGCGGTATCACAACTGCGGTTTTAAAATACAGAACGGACACAGGCGATGAGGCTAATGCCCTGACAGATAATATTAACGATACGTACGCCGGCGGCACGGGCGTTTCGGCTTGGCAAAGCATCACGATGACTAAAAAAGCATTCCCGACCGGAAATGTTTCAGGCAATCCGGAAGTCGATTTCTTTGTTTTGCCCGATGCAATGGCTGATTTGTATTATGCCGAAATCGCAGCATCACTTAGCGATACTTTGGTCGATTATTATGTAGAAATGACTGATACCAAAGGAAATACAACAAAATCGCCGATACACCACGTTTGGGTCGGCGACCAAGAAGGCGGAGGCGGAAGCAATGAAGTGTGGTGGGAACCCGAAGAACCGACTTTAAATGATGAAATTACCATAAATATCAATTTGCCCGAAGATGTTACATCTTCAACCAATTCAAAAATCCATTGGGGTATCGGAACAACTCCGGCAGAAAACTGGACTTTGCCCTTGGAACAGTATTGGGCAGCCGGCACGGTGTTGTTCGGAGGAACAGGACCCGCTGTGCAAACACCGCTTTCCGACCCCGATAACGACGGCATATTCAGCATCACCATCGGTCCGATGAATGGCGCACAAACGGTTGATCACGTGAATTTTACAGTTTTTAAAAATCCAAGTTGGCTCGGTCAGGATTTCAAAATAATGATAAACAACAACCCGAACGGCAACCCGACAAGCTCAAATAGTGCAATTTCGATGCTGATGAATACCACGCATACATTTTCTGCCACAAATTTCACATTTACATCAGGCTCCGGCGCAACTTTCGCAGGAATCAAACTCGTTTCTGTCGAAACCGCAGGCGACTTGGATTACAACAGCACAGACGTGGTTGCCGGAACGGATTATGCCGATGTTACAAAACTGAAATTTACACCCGCAAATAATGCCACGGGCGTGCCTTACGCGACTTTCACATTCAAAATTAAAGACAGTAACGGCAATTACAGCGATGCGACCTATACCACGACCATCAATGTGTATAACGAAAATCCGCTTGGCGCAAATGCCTCTGTTACCACAATGCTGAACACGAATTACACGTTCAAAACCTCCGATTTCAGTTTTAGCGGCATGGGCGGAGCAACATTTGCAGGTATCAAACTCGTTTCTGTCGAAACTGCCGGCGACTTGGAATACAACGCCGCCGATGTAGTTGCCGGAACGGATTATGCAACGGTTACCAACTTGATTTTCAAACCGGCAACGGGCGCAAGCGGTTTAGCTTATGCCTCATTTACATTCAAAGTTAAAGACAGCAACGGGCATTACAGCGATGCGACTTACACGATGACTGTCAATGTGATAGCGACCATTCCTGCCGGCGTAAGCTGGTTCCCGGAAAATCCGACCTCAAACGAAGCAGTAACCGTTTTTGTAAAGGACGACCAAACATTAGAAGACAACGCTAGTACATCTCGCCTCCATTGGGGCGTGAACGATTGGCAAAATCCGATAGCGGCATATCGCCCCACCGGAAGTGTGCTTTATAACGGAACCGGACCGGCTGTGCAAACACCTTTTGATAACCCTTCGGACGGATTATTTACGATAACTTTTCCGGCAATGAACAATACGGCTCAAATTGTTTTAGTTGTGGACTTTACAGTATTCTATGGTGGTAGCTGGATAGGAACTGACTACCATATTCCGATAACTCAAACGCAAAGTATTGAAACATTAAGTGAGGATAAAATAACAATCGCCCCAAATCCGATGCAAAATTTTTCAGAAATTACAATAAACACTTCCGAATTCCGAAGTTATGTTTTATATTTGACCGATTTAAACGGCAGAGTTATCAAAACCACCGCAATCGGTTCGGCAAAAAACATCCGAATTGCACGCGGAAACTTAGAAGCCGGCGTTTACATCCTGAGATTTTACGATGAAATCTCGCAAAAAAGTATCAGCAGAAAAATCATCATCATGTGATTTCATATTCAGGTTAGGGTAAAGAGTCGGCAAAAACCGACTCTTTTTTTTGCACAAAAAATACGGACAACACGCAAAACCTGCGCATTGTCCGCTATGTGAGTAAGATAGGATGTGGATTTTGCCTTAGGCGACAAACAGACATAAATGAGTCCGGTCTAAAAAGCCTGTTTTATTTTAGCTAAACAATCTATATGCCTGATTATCAATGTTTTTGAAAATATTTTACAATTTAAGCAAATTGCTTATTATCAGTAATTTAAC
>DYSM01000609.1 GCA_020718265.1 Draconibacterium orientale
ATCTCAAATCTCAAATCTCATATCTCAATAAAATATGAAAACAGCCATAGTAACCGGCGCGACATCCGGGTTCGGCGAAGCAATTGCACTGATGCTTGCCAAAAACAAATATAAAATCATTATCACCGGTCGCCGTGCCGACCGCTTGGATGCGCTGAAAGCCAGAATGGAAGCCGAATACAACGTGATAGTACACACCTTGTGTTTCGATGTGCGCAACCGCGAAGCCGTTGAACAAGCTTACGAAAGTATTCCGGAAACGTTCAAACCAATTGATATTCTGATAAATAATGCCGGTTTATCGCTCGGATTTGATGCGATTGACAAGGGCAAAACAGAAGATTGGGATAACATGATTGACACCAACGTGAAAGGTTTACTTTACGTGTCGAATGTTGTGATTCCGGAAATGGTTGCACGCAAACAAGGACACATTGTTAATATTGGAAGCGTTGCAGGAACGCAAGTTTATCCGAAAGGCAACGTATATTGCGCCTCCAAACACGCCGTGGACGCCCTCTCGCGCGGGATGCGCATCGACCTGATGCCGCACGGCATAAAGGTAAGCACCGTAAATCCGGGTGCAGCCGAAACAGAATTCGCGCTTGTACGTTTCCACGGCGATGCCGACAAAGCTAAAGCTGTATATGCAGGTTACGAACCGCTTGTGGCACAAGACATTGCCGAAACAGTAGAATTTATTATCTCGCGTCCTGCACATGTGAACATCAACGATATTCTCGTAATGCCGCTTGCCGAAGCCGATGTAAATAATTGGTATAAAGTGTTTTGACGATAACGCAAACTGCAAATCTTAAGCCCAACGACAACTCAGGCACTGCGCCAAATGAAATCGAAACCCTAAACTCTGTTAAAATTTCAGACCTCACCAGGAAAATTATTTTTCAACAAAACAACCTGCACCCAAACAACCCGATTGATATAAGCAAATACAAAACAGGTGTTTACATCCTGACTGTTCAAACTTTGGAAAACGTTTATTCCGTAAAATTCATCAAAGATTAAAGAGTCCGGTCTAAAAAGCCTGTTTTATTTTAGCAAAACAATCTATATGCTTGAT
>DYSM01000171.1 GCA_020718265.1 Draconibacterium orientale
TAAAAATCTTGAATGAAAATTCTTTTCTCATAAACGCAAATATAACTTTTTTTGTTGATTTCTTTTCATTCGTAAAAAATATAAAAGTCTAAAATATTGATATTTAGGGATTTTTATTTAGCAAAATTTAACGTTTAATCTTAGTTTAAACATTTTTTTGATGTCATTTTTCGCAAAAAACATAAAAAAAATAAGAATTGCAAAACGGATGAATCAATCTGAGTTCGCTGCTTTATTTGGGTTAAAGCGCACAGCCTTAGGTTCTTACGAAGAAGGCAGAGCCGAACCCAAATTAGATGTCATTATCCAAATTGCCGATTATTTTAATTTAAGTTTGGATATTCTTGTACGTCAAGAAATTACAGTAAATGACATCTTTCATTTCAAATCAGACATGCACCTGCGTTCGGAAATTTTGGAATCGCAAAATCGGGACAAACCTAAATCCGAGTAATTTTCGCACCAAGCGCATTAAGTCGCTCATCTATATGCACATAACCGCGGTCAATTTGCTCTATATTTTTAATTGTGCTTGTGCCTTGCGCAGACATGGCTGCGATTAATAGCGCAATTCCGGCGCGAATGTCGGGCGAAGTCATCTGAGCTGCACGCAGTTGCATTTCTTGATTCATACCGATAACCGTAGCGCGATGCGGGTCGCAAAGAATAATTTTCGCACCCATATCTATCAGTTTATCAACGAAAAACAAACGACTTTCAAACATTTTTTGGTGTATCAGCACGCTGCCTTCTGCTTGTGTAGCCACGACCAGCAAAACGCTAAGCAAATCCGGCGTAAGTCCGGGCCAAGGCGCATCTGCGAGTGTCATTATGGAGCCGTCAATAAATGTATCTATTTGATAATGTTCTTGTTGCGGAATATAAATATCATCGCCGCGCAATTCTAATTTTATGCCTAATTTATGAAATGTTGTCGGAATATTTCCGAGCATATCAAGTCGAACGTTTTTTATAGTCAGTTCAGATTTTGTCATAGCGGCAAGTCCGATAAAACTGCCGATTTCTATCATGTCGGGTAACAGTGTGTGCTCACAGCCGACGAGTTCGGTAACACCTTCAATGTTGAGTAAATTCGACCCGATGCCCGAAATTTTCGCGCCCATGCGATTCAACATCAAGCAAAGTTGCTGAATGTAAGGTTCGCAAGCCGCATTGTAAATCGTAGTTGTTCCTTCGGCAAGTACGGCAGCCATAATGATATTTGCAGTTCCCGTTACGGAAGCTTCGTCCAAAAGCATGTATTTGCCGGTTAATTTTTTGGCATGTACATTATAGCAACTGTTTTCCGCATCAAAATCAAATTCTGCGCCAAGCGATACAAATCCCTGAAAATGAGTATCTAAGCGACGTCTTCCTATTTTATCTCCGCCGGGTTGCGGGATGAAAGCTTGTCCAAATCGCGCCAACAGCGGACCAATCATCATCACCGAACCGCGCAGTTTTGCGCCATGTGCTTTATACTCTTCAGTTTTCAAATAACTGAGGTCAATGTGCTCGGCTTTTAAGCGGTAAGTGCTTGCTCCGATGCGTGTTACCTCGCAACCAAGACGTCCGATAAGTTGTATTAAATTGTTTACGTCCAAAATATCCGGCACGCCGTGAATCGTTACTTCTTTGTCGGTAAGAAGTGTAGCACACACGATTTGAAGTGCTTCATTTTTAGCTCCTTGCGGATGTATTTCTCCGCTGAGGCGGTGTCCGCCTTCAATTCTGAACGATGCCATTTCGACTTATTTTTTTTTCTTTTTCTTGTGTTTGACTGTGTAGGCATTATTGGAAAAATCACGCATTGTCGTCAGTCTAAAATTATCGGGAACGCTGATTTTTCCGTTCGACAGCGATTTTATATCTTTGAAAATAATATCGTCCTCAACCGTATCTTTATTCCACGACATATACGATTTTTTCATGTGATTTGCCAGTAAACCGATAAAATTGGTGCGATCTTCGCCTTCGGGCATCTCAATCACATAATCAATCATACGCAAAACGGTGTGTCCGTAGTGGCGTTGCTTGAGTTTGTTGGTACTGTAAGGCACTTTCATGGGCGGTTGCGCGAACGTTTCTTTTGTCGGAAGCTCGTGTGGTGCGTCTATATCCAATTTGTAATCAGACATTATCACAAGGTGGTCCCACAATTTATGTTTGAAATCGCGTAGGTCGCGCAGGTACGGGTACATGCGCCCCATGTGGTCGATAATTTCGAGAACAGCTTGGTTGCGTTCGTCGTGGTTTTCAATTTTTACGGCTTCGGCAACCATTTCCTGAACGTTGCGCCCGTATTCGCGCATGATGAGTTTTTTGCGGGATGTATTGTAATCCATTTAGTTAAAAATAATGTTTGAAAAAACGTTATTTAAGACGTATTTTTTTGATTCCTGATATTAGGTTTTAAATCTAATATGCTGATTTATACACTGTTATATTTTTGTTTTTGGTCTAATTTTTAGAATTATCAATAGCATTTAGCTTTGATATTCGCTCGTTCGCAAGTTTCATATAATCTTCGTTTTGCTCAAATCCAATGAAATTTCGGTTCAACTTTTTACATACGGCAAACGTTGTTCCGACACCCGAAAACGGGTCGAGCACAGTATCGCCTTCGGCAGAACTTGCTTTAACAAGACGCTCGATTAAGCGTTCGGGTTTTTGAATTGTATTTAGTAATTCTCTGTTTATCAATTCTTTCGATTTGTATGTCAGTTGCTTTATGTCGCCCCAAACATCGCCGGGATTTTTGCCGTTTTCGTTGAATTTAGTTTTTTCGTATTGTCCGTTTACCACCGAAGGCACGTTTTCGCAACGTTTTCTGTGTTCGAGTTCTACAAGTTGCGGAACACGTATGTCATTCAGGTTAAACGTTTTAGCTTTTCCTTTTGAGAAATAAGCAATCAGGTCGTAGTTGTTTGTAAAATTTTGTCGCCCTTGTGCCAAACGGCTTGGCTGATACCAAATTAGCCTTCTGTTCAGTGTCAAAAACGGTCGATAATCGATAAAATCTAAACAATTATCTTTTCCGAACAAATATAAAGCTCCGCCGGGTTTCAAAATCCGAGAAAAAAGCTGTATCAGATTCAAATTAAAATCTTGAATATCAGAAACTTTATCCCACTCGTTTGATGTTACGCCGTAAGGTCCGTCGCAAATAACCAAGTCCACGCTGTTTTCGCTCAGTTGTTTTAGAAGTATAAGTGCATCGCCTCCGTGAATTTTGTTCAATTCCATTTCACTGAAAATAAGAACATTAAGGTAAATAATCGGCTTTGTCAAAGCATTTAACTTCGACAAAGCCGTTTTATTTGACTTACCTCTTGGGTTGTTGCGGTTTTTCGAGCAATACTTTGCGCGAAAGTTTCAACTTGCCGGTTTTTTTATCAACTTCTATTAATTTGACCTCGATAATTTGACCTTCCTTGAGCACATCTTCTACTTTTTCAATACGTTTGTGGTCTATTTCCGAGATGTGAAGCAAGCCGTCTTTGCCGGGCATAATTTCAACAAATGCGCCGAACGGATGAATTGCTTTTACTTTTCCGGTATAAATTTGATCGACCTCCGGAATTGCAACTATCTGTTTTACACGACGATATGCTTGGTCAATTGAATCTTGTGTCGGTCCGGAAATTGTAACTTCGCCGAATCCGCCGGTTTCTTCAATTGAGATATGTGTGCCTGTGCTTGCTTGCATTTCTTGAATAATTTTTCCGCCGGGACCAATGACTGCTCCGATAAATTCGGTCGGAATTTTGAAGGTAATCATTCCCGGAACATGCGGTTTGTAAGCATCGCGCGGTTTTTCGATGGTTTTAAGCATTTCGCCCAAAATGTGCGCGCGTCCTGCTTTTGCTTGGTGCAAAGCTTTGGTCAAAATTTCGTAAGAAAGTCCGCCAACTTTTATATCCATTTGACAAGCCGTAATGCCTTCGGTGGTTCCGGTAACTTTGAAGTCCATATCGCCGAGGTGATCTTCATCGCCCAAAATATCGGACAAAACGACATAATTTCCTGATTCATCGGTAATTAAACCCATTGCGATTCCGGAAACGGGGCGCACGAGTTGAACGCCGGCATCCATGAGTGCGAGTGTGCCTGCGCATACGGTAGCCATTGATGATGAGCCGTTTGACTCCAAAATATCGGAAACTACACGTATTGCATACGGATTCACTTCTTTCGGAGGCAGCATACGCAGCAGTGCACGATGCGCCAAGTTTCCGTGTCCGATTTCACGACGACCCGTACCGCGGTTCGGGCGCGCTTCGCCGGTTGAAAATGGCGGAAAATTGTAATGCAGCAAGAATCGTTGTTTCCCTTGAACTAACGGCATATCAATTGATTGCTCATCCAAAGGTGTGCCGAGTGTTACGGAAGTCAGAGATTGCGTTTCGCCTCGTGTGAACACTGCCGAGCCGTGCGCGCCGGGCAAGTAATCAACTTCGCTCCAAATTGGGCGAATTTGGTCGGGTTTGCGTCCGTCTAAGCGCACTTTTTTGGTGAGCATCATTTTTCGGACTTCGTCTTTTTGAATTTTGTGATACAATTCTTTCATCAAGAAGTGCGGAACAACTTTGCTTTCGGTTTCGTATTCTGCGGTTATTTTATCAACAAATTCTTTGTGTATAGCGGTAAATTGTTCGGCACGTGCATCTTTGCCCGAGGCAGATTCTGCAACGGCACGTACGCGTTCCGATACTTCTGTTTTCATGCGTTCATACAATACGTCATCGTGCTCATCGCCTTGATATTCACGTTTTTTGGTGTAACCCGCTTCTTTTGCAAGTTCCATTTGGGCGATGCAATGTTTTTTTATTTCATCGTGTCCGAAACGAAGTGCGTCCACCATATCTTCTTCCGAAATTTCGCTCATTTCACCTTCCACCATCATGATGTTGTCGTGCGTTGCACCAACCATGATGTCAATATCGGCAGTTTTAAGCTCGGAACTTGTGGGGTTTATTTTGAATTTTCCGTTGATTCGCGCAACGCGAACTTCCGAAATCGGACCGTTAAACGGTACATCGCTGAGCATAAGTGCTGCGGAAGCGGCAAGTCCGGCGAGTGCATCGGGCATGGCATCTCTGTTGCGGTCAGCCGAAATCAACTCAACGGTTACGAACGTATCTGCATGAAAATCGCTCGGAAAAAGCGGACGCAATACGCGGTCAATCAGGCGTGCCGTAAGAATTTCCGAGTCGTCGGGACGCGCCTCGCGTTTGCGGAAACCTCCGGGAAAGCGACCTGCGGCAGCAAATTTTTCGCGGTATTCAACTGAAAGCGGCATGAAATCAACGTTTGGTTTAATTTCACGAGCCGAAACTACGGTTGCGAGCAACATGGTGTCGCCCTCACGTACGACTACGGAGCCGTCGGCTTGTTTTGCAAGTTTACCTGTTTCAATGGTAATTGTTCTGTCATCTCCAAGTGAGATGGTTTTTGAAAAAACATTCATATTTACTAATTTTCTTGCTCTTGGTGCATCTTTGTTATACAATTTACAGCATATCTGCTTAAATTTTCTATAAAACGGACTGCTGTATTTTGTGCTTGTCCGAAAATTAAGAGCGCATTTTCGGAGTTTATATTTTTGTCATTAATTTCAATCTAAAGACTGATAGGGAAGTTGTTTCTGCAAAAAAAAGAAAACAAGGCATTCCGCAACCGGTAATGCCTTGTTTATGATACTATTTACGTAAACCGAGATCTTTAACGATGGCGCGGTAACGTTCAATATCGTTATTTTGCAGATAATTTAATAATCTGCGACGTTTTCCTACTAACTGTATCAGCGCACGACGGGTACTGAAATCTTTTTTGTGTTCTTTCAAATGGTCCGTCAAATGCGAGATACGGTGGGAAAATAAGGCAATCTGACCCTCTGCGGATCCGGTGTCTTTATTAGACTTTCCGTATTTCTCAAAAATTTCAAGCTTTTTTTCTGCTGATAATTGCATAACTATACTTTGTTAAAAATAGAGGCGCAAAGATAATCAATTTTTGAAAAAAACAAGGGTTGTTCTGTCTTTTATTTTATTATTCTGAGTTTTGATTTTTCGCTTTATTGTTACTTCTTGAGATTTTAGAATTATTAAGTAGAATTATAAGCGCAAATTACTTAATTACAATTAATTACGTTACTTAGTCATTGTAAGAAAACTCATAACATGTTGAAGTTCTATACGATATAGCGAAATTTCGTTCCGAATGTTTTTAGAAATTCTGTTGAAATTCAATTGAAACTATTAAAAAACAACAGAATGACTACTTTTTGACCGGTGAATGACTACTATATGACAAAACATTAGATTGAAAAAATGGCTATAATTTACATAAAATCAAAGATTT
>DYSM01000172.1 GCA_020718265.1 Draconibacterium orientale
GATGAAACCGAAACATTGACTTGTTCCGCAAAACCTGCGTGGCTCACATTTACCAAAGACGAATCCGCTAACACAGCAACACTCACAGGCACACCCGCCGCAGGCGATGTCGGACAGCACACCGTTACAATGACACTTACGGAAGGCGCAAATACGGAAACTCAAACTTTTACAATCACAGTATCTCCGTTTTCAAACGTATCAAATATTTTGGATGAACCCTTCACAACATGCACACTTACAAATTGGCTGAATGTTTCCAAAACAAGTAACAAAAACTGGACATGCGGAACCGGATACGCATGGATAAACGGTTACGGAGCCGATGTCGCAAGCGATGATTGGTTAATCACACCGGCTTATAATTTGGACAATTATTTGAATGAAAAACTCAGTTTCACGGCTTGGACACAATATAACGATGCAGGCGTTGTAAACCCCGAAGTAAAACTCAAATATACAACAAATTACACTGGCGACCCGGCTACAACCACTTGGACAACACTCGCATACACCGCTCCGGCTGAAGACTCACAAACCGAAACCGCAAGCGGAAGCATCAATGTCTCTGCTATTGCAGGTACTGCTGTCCGTTTTGCATTCCATTACACGTCATCGGGTGTCGGCTCTTCGAGCAGCACATCTTGGCGCATTGATAATGTGGTACTCGCCGCCGAACAAATCGGAGCAACCAACGAAACGGAAAAAAATCGGTATCAAGTTATCCCTAATCCTGTCAATAACACGTTCTCTGTTTCGGGCGATTTGCACGGAACTTTGATAATTTACGACATCAACGGAGCTGAATTACACCGCTCCACACTCGAAACTCAAAACGATGTGTCCTTCCTTAAAAAAGGATTTTACTTTGTAAAAATACAAACAAACGAAGGCAGCTCGCAAACACTTCGATTCGTAAAAATGTAATCCCGAACAAAAAATCAAGCTCAAAACATTAAATTTCAAAAAAAAATCAATTCTAATTTAATATTTTTAACAAAGTCTTGATTTATAATACAAAATAACATATCTTTGCACTCGAAATTGAAACACACGTGAGGGGGACTACAAAAGTCCCCCCTTTTATTGTCGAAAATGCAGAAAGAGCAAGTCATAGAGTCGGTTAAAGGCATCATTGAACAGTTAAATTCACAAATTAATGAGAATCAACTGTTTATTGTATCAATATCCGTAACGCCTGCGAACAAAATTACAATTTTAGCAGACACGCACAACGGTATAACCATACAAGAATGCGCCCAAATCAGCCGTGCTTTTCAAGACATTTACGACATAGAAACATTGGATTACGAAATAGAGGTTTCATCGCCTGGACTCGGTAATCCGTTGATTGTAAAAGAACAATACATCAAAAATATCGGAAGAGAACTCAAAATTGATACAAACGACAGCAAACGCTTCAAAGGCATACTGAAAAGCGTTTCCGACACTGATATTGAGATAGAATCGACGGTAAAAAAGAAGAAAAAAGATGATTTACCCGAAAATCCTCAAAAAATTAATACAGAACAAATTAAATCGGCGAAAGTCGTGATAAATTTTTAATACACAATACCGCACCAATGGAGAATGTAAACCTGATAGACACGTTTGCAGATTTTAAAGAGCATAAAAATATAGACCGCCCCACCATGATGGGCGTTCTCGAAGATGTTTTTCGAAGCATGTTGGTAAAACATTATGGCTCTGACGAAAACTACGATATTATTATCAATATAGATAAAGGCGACTTTGAAATCTGGCGTAACAGAATCGTTGTGGACGATGACGAACTCGAAAATGAGAATACCGAAATTTCACTGTCCGAAGCCCGAAAATTTGACCAAGACTACGAAGTCGGCGAAGAATTTGCTGACGAAGTGAAGATGGAAAGTTTCGGGCGACGCATGGTATTGTCAATTCGTCAAAATCTGACATCCAGAATTTTACAACTCGAACGCGAACATGTTTTCAACAAATATCAAGAGAAAATCGGAACAATAATTTCAGGTGAAGTCTATCAAATTTGGAAAAAAGAAATGCTCGTGCTCGACGAAGAAGGCAACGAACTCATAATGCCCAAAACAGAACAAATTCCGAGCGATTTTTACCGAAAAGGAGACACGTGCCGCGCCGCGATTCTGCGCGTGGACATGCGAAACAATACACCTTTAGTCATTATTTCGCGTACTGCTCCGGTGTTTCTCGAACGCCTTTTTGAATTGGAAGTGCCTGAAATTTTTGACGGACTCATCACCATAAAAAATATTGTTCGCAACGCCGGCGAACGTGCAAAAGTCGCCGTAGAATCCTACGACGACCGCATCGACCCTGTCGGCGCGTGCGTCGGCGTAAAAGGTTCGCGCATACACGGCATTGTACGTGAATTGCGTAATGAAAATATCGACGTCATCAATTACTCCACAAACACAAAACTCTTCATACAACGCGCTCTAAGCCCGGCAAAAATTAACTCTGTTAAAATTGACGAAGCAAACAAACGCGCCGATGTTTATCTCGACCCCGAAGAAGTTTCAAAAGCAATCGGAAAAAACGGCTCGAATATCAAACTCGCAGGACGTTTAACAGGCTATGAGATAGATGTTTACAGAGATATGGAAGAAGAATTGGAAGAAGATGTTGCTTTGCAGGATTTCTCCGATGAAATTGACCAATGGGTCATTGATGCGTTCCTTTCAATTGGTTGTGATACAGCCAAAAGCGTACTCGCAATCTCCCGTTCGGAACTCATCCGCAGAACAGACTTGGAAGAAGAAACCGTGGACGAAGTTTTGGACATCTTATCGCACGAATTTGAACAAGCATAACCCATACGAAAACGAAAACCACATAAACAATCACGAAAAATTCGCAGATTAATTCTGAAAAAAAATTATGGCTGTAGATAAAGAAAAACGTTTAAGTCAAATAGCACGCGAACTGAATGTCGGCATTCAGCACCTCGTTGATTTCTTGGAAAAAAAGGGACATTCTGTTGTAAACCACCCCAATACCAAGATTTCAGTAGCGAGTTACGCCCTTTTGCTCGGACAATTCAGCTCTGACAAATCCGTAAAGGCAGAACTGGAAGAGACGCGCAAAAAGTATCAGACCTTAGACAAAAAACGCGAACCACGTAAAGCCGACGGCACATCAAGAACAGAGGACGATGATGAAGACGATGAAGAAGAAACCGTCAATATTCGTGTTATCAGTGAAACAAAAACACCAAAAGAAGATTTTTCTACACACAAAGAAGAAAAATCGGGCTTGAAAATTTTGGGCAAAATTGACCTAAATCCGCCCTCAAAAGTTGAAGTTGTCAAAGAAGAAACAACCGAAATAATTGAGCATACGGACGAACAAAAACATTCCGAATCCGAAAACCACAGCTCAAATTTGACCACAGAATCTATTGAAGAATATCACGGCGAGACAGAAACAGAATTTGTCGATGACCATAAAAACGAAGAAGTTTCGGACGGCAACAATAACGGAGATGACAACGAAAACAACATCAATATAGATGAGGATGTGGATGATTATGAGGATGATAATTATGAAGACGAAAGTCGGGATAATATCCAAGATGACGTTGCAGTAAATGAGCGTTCGGAAGAATCAGACTTACAAAATCAAACTACACACACCAAAACAGAAACAGTCATAGAAAATCCGGAAGTTACCACCGCAGAAACCGGCGGAAAAATAGTTACAACAGAAGAGCAAGCGTTGAGAATTTTAGGTAAGATTGACCTTGCTGCACTGAATCAAAAAGTGCGCCCCGAACGCAAAAAAACATCCGCCGAACGCAGAAAAGAACGAGAATCTCGTGAAAAAGCATCGAAAGATGCCATTGAGCGCGCAAAATTGAATCGTAAAAACGAAGAAGACGCACGCACAATTGTAAAAACAGACAACGTTGTAAAAACAGACAACGTTGTTAAAACAGATGACCCTTTAAAGCAAGAACAAAATACAGACCCGAATTTCATCAAAACACAATTTGAGCGACTTGCAGGTCCTGTTATTTTGGGCAAAATAGAACTGAAACCGGAAATAAAACCAGATAAAGACAAAAAACGGGCTGACAAGAAACGAGACAGAAAACGGACACGCATTCGTAAACCGCTTGTACAAAGTGGCACAGATGCTCCAAAATCTGATAAAACTTTAGAAAAAAATAAAGAAAAAACGGTAAAACCGGTTGTAAAAAAGGAACTTATCAAAAAAGCTCCTGTCGAAAAACGCCCGGTAAAAGTTGAAGTTGATGGCGAAGATGTAAATGCACAAGTCAAAGAAACACTTGCACGTTTAACAACCAAAGGCAAGAAAAAAGCCGTAAAACACCGTCGCGAGAAACGAAAAGACATCCGCAAAAAAATGGCTGATGAAGCCGAATTGCAAGAACTCGAAGAAAGCAAACTTCGTGTTACAGAGTTTGTTACAGCAAACGAACTCGCCACAATGATGGATGTTTCCGTAAACGAAATTATCGCAACATGCTTCGACCTCGGCAAAATGGTTACCATAAATTCACGAATGGACGCCGAATTAATTTCATTCATTGCTGATGAATACGGTTTTGAAGTCGAATTTATATCCGCTGCCGACACACAAATCATGGAAGAAATTCAGGATTTGGAAGAAGATTTATTGCCCCGCGCGCCAATCGTAACCGTCATGGGACACGTTGACCACGGTAAAACCTCACTGCTCGACTACATCCGTCACACCAACGTTATGGCGGGAGAAGCCGGCGGTATCACGCAGCACATCGGCGCATACAGCGTTATGTTGAACAACCAACGCATTACGTTCCTAGACACTCCCGGACACGAGGCGTTTACCGCCATGCGTGCGCGCGGCGCAAAAGTTACCGACGTTGCAATCATCATTGTAGCAGCCGACGACAGCATTATGCCGCAGACAGATGAAGCTATAAACCACGCGAAAGCAGCAGGTGTAAGCATCATTTTTGCAATAAACAAAATTGACAAACCCGGCGCAAACCCGGAAAAAATAAAAGAAGCCTTAGCAGCTCGAAATCTGCTTGTTGAAGAATGGGGCGGAACATACCAATCCGTTGATATTTCGGCAAAAAAAGGTTTAAATATTGATAAACTTTTAACCGAAGTTTTGCTTGCCGCAGAAGTTTTGGAACTTAAAGCGAATCCGAATCGTGCCGCAAAAGGCTCTGTCATAGAAGCTTCGCTCGATAGAGGACGCGGTTATGTTTCGACCTTGCTTGTGCAAAACGGAACCTTGAAAGTAGGCGATGTCATTCTGGCAGGTGCACACTCCGGAAAGGTAAAAGCCATGTTCAACGAGAAAAACGAACGCATTGCCGAAGCCGAACCCTCAATGCCGGTATTAGTACTCGGATTAGACGGCGCACCGCAAGCAGGCGATTTGTTCCATGTGATGGAAAGCGAAAAAGATGCACGCGATATTGCAATGAAAAACAAGCGTTTACAACGCGAACAAACTTTGCGCGCGCACAAACACATCACGCTTGACGAAATCGGACGACGACTCAAACTCGGAAACTTCCAACGCCTGAACGTAATCATCAAAGGCGACGTTATCGGTTCGGTAGAAGCAATTGCGGATTCACTCATCAAACTTTCAACCGAAGAAATCGAATTGTACGTGATACACAAAGGTGTAGGACAAATTTCCGAAGCCGATGTTATGCTTGCAACAGCATCCGATGCAATTATCGTAGGTTTCCAAGTACGACCATCGACTGCCGCACGCAAACTTGCGGAGGCAGAGGAAATTGACATTCGACTTTACTCCGTGATTTACAATGCGATAGAGGAAGTTAAAGCAGCCATGGAAGGTATGCTTTCACCCGAAATCCGAGAAGAAATTGTATCAACGGTTGAAATTCGTACGGTGTTTAACATCACCAAAGTCGGAAATATTGCAGGTTGCTACGTGTTGGACGGAAAAATTAGCAGAGATGATAAAGTTCGAGTTATTCGAGACGGTATTGTAATGCACACCAGCAGATTAGCCTCTCTGAAACGTTTCAAAGACGACGTAAAAGATGTAAACAGAGGCTACGAATGCGGCTTGAATATTCACGGATTTGACGACATTAAGCCCGGCGATATTGTTGAATCATTCAAGGAAGTTGAATTTGCGAAGAAATTAGAATAACAGTTTTTTAAATAAAAAAGAATACCCCAAGGTTTGCAAAAACGTTGGGGTTATTTTTTTAAACCGATTTAAAAAGATAGTTTTCAACGGAACTTAATACAGTATTTCATTCTGTATCAATAAGCTGAATTCAAGTCGCTAATGCAACTTTTTTACCGGCTGAATTACAAATATT
>DYSM01000610.1 GCA_020718265.1 Draconibacterium orientale
GCTACGCTAATCTACGCCAAGCCTTCTGAATTTTAATACACTACAGGCGGCACGGAATTACGACACAAGTTTTAAATCTCGCGTTTTGAAGACCATATTTTTGTTAAGCGGGCGAATGTGGTTGTCGGGCAGAATAAAAACGCCGAGTGTATCGCCAAAAACATTAAATGCCTCCAAAACGTAGGCTTCGCCGGCGGTATCTATGATTTTTGCGATATCACCGCGTTCCAAACCAAATTTCGGAACATCGGTTAAAAGCTCTACTTCGCTGTATAATTCGTATTTCATATTATTTTTTATTCGGATATAGTGTAACTAATTTCAAAACGTTTGTGTCGGGCAATTGTATCCAAACCGTTGTAATCTCAACCGTTTTTAGAGGTGCTCGAAGTTTTCCTTCGATGTGATAGAGTGTTCCGTAAGGCGTTTGTTCCTGCATAACTGTCGGATATTCTGAAAACTGACTAAGAATGTCGGATTTTAGCAATATCCAATTTTGTGGTGTATATCCGATGATATTCAAAAACTTAGACTTATCTGCTTTTTCAAGCGGTTTGAGAAGATAGTCTAAGATTTTTTGGTTTTCAATCACTAAATCCATACGAGCAAATATACAACTATTTTGAAAACATAGCTTAAGATTTACAAAAAAAAACGGCACGTATGCGCAAGTTGCCTGCCGGGTGTTTGCGCCCGGCGCAAAGAAAGATGCAATCTTTCGGAAATATTCCGACGTTTTATACGAACGCTAATCTTCACCGAGCGGCATATCTAGTAACAGAGTCGATATTAGCTATTTTAATTTTACAATTGTCCAATCAGGAGGAACTTTAGAATAATGAATCAGGTCAAAATATTCTTTCAATTCTTTTTTTGAGTAATTTGATGATTTGCCTTGATACCTCACTTCAAAGTTTTGTTTATGGATTTCTATTCTTTCGTAATATATTGCGTCTATTTTTCCTGTTATAACACATAGATGAATTTTATATTCAAAAAAACAGGGGTAATACCCGGCAACAAAAAGTCCGTCTTCTCTCGCTGATTTTTCATCTACATCTAAAAACAATG
>DYSM01000611.1 GCA_020718265.1 Draconibacterium orientale
CTCCGACAGAGTTCATTGCGTTGCTTAGGCTCGCTTTAATCTTAGCCCCTGCCCTCGCTGCCATGTTCCCGATTGCAGAAAACGAACGCCTCATTGTAGCTTCCATTTTTGACGACGAGCCTTTTATTCTCGTTAAAACTGGAGTTATTTTATCCGTCAAGACGGCAATATATTCTACTGTTTTAGTTGATGCCATTATTTACCGAAAATTTTACTAAAGGCGTTTATAACTCCTAATTCTACTGCTTTTGAAGTTGTTTCAGAGAAGAAATCCAACCCACGTCTAATCGCATTCGCTTGAGCAAAATACTCATTTTCGTCGGTCGGTACTCCCCCTCTAAACAACAACATGTAGTCGTCAAACTGACTGAAAATATCAGTGTCTAATTTTTTTTTAAATTCTTGAAAATACCTTCTGGCAATTCTCCGATTATCTCACTAAACGACAAAGAAGCCGCTGCTTTCCAAAATGGATTTTCAGTTACTTTATGCCATGATTCGTCCTGAATACCGCCAAGCATCAAAACGACTTCGCCAGCGGCCATCATGTCAGGTGCAGCGGCCATTGTCTTAGGGTCGATTTTTTGGATATGGGCAAAAGCTTTTTTAATTATCTGAAAATCAATTGCAGCCGATACCGTTAAGGATTCGATTTTTTTGTTTTCAAAAGTTGTTTCTTCCGTGATTTCGTCTACGTGTTTAATACGTTCGCTTTTTGTTATGACCTCTACGGTGTGGGTCGCTTTTTTTTGTTCCATGTTGTTGTTGTTGTTGTTGTTAAGTGTAAAAAATGGGGGCAAGCCCCCCTTTAAATTATCTAAAAACGTTCAAAATCCCCCCTACAATATCGTAAGAGCGGACGATTTCATCATCTCCTTGCGAAGTTTCAATACCATCGGATTTGAACTCAACGGCAGTAGCCACTACCTTAATTAACTCGACCCCATTATCGAAAATAGCGGTCAAGTTAAAGGGCGGCATGTCGGTCAACTCGGTTGGAATTGCAAAAGCAGTCATTAAAATATTGCGTGTTTCAATATCTAAATCAATAGACCCAGTCAAGTCTTTG
>DYSM01000173.1:0-1397 GCA_020718265.1 Draconibacterium orientale
ATTACAGACTACAGAAGATAAGTTATTGCTAATCAATATCTTAGACTTCAAACATGTAATCCTTTTAATTCGATTTAATATAATCCAAAATTGAAAAAAACCTGAAAGATTGGGTGTCTGTCAGGTTTTGATTTAACGTATTTTGCGACTTTCCGGTATTTATTGCGGAATGTTTACGGACATATAACTGACTTCCCAAACGGTTTTTGCCGATGTCGGTCGTTTGTATTTGAAGGCAATGTGCACGGACGGTTTTCCTGCATACGCAGAAATGTCAATTGCAGGTGCAGTGTAGAACGTCCACGATTGACCCGCACTCGGCGTATTGTACGTGAGTTCTGTCCACGTGGCAGCGTTCGGATTTCCTGTTCCTGTGAAGTTTTCGGAAATCAACACTTTCAACTCAACACCTGAAACCCAAAAATTGACAGCGTGGCGGAATTTGAATTCGGCAGCAGCATGTTCTGACAAATTTATTGCCGGGCTGATGAGCCAATCTTCATCGTCGCCGTTCATAAGCGTTCCGCCCTTGCCAAGTACTGCGCAACCGCCGTCGTAAAATTCATTGTGCCAAACTTCGGTTCCGGACACGTTGAATTTTGAGAAACTGCCCAAACTCGAGGTGAAATCTTCATCGAAAAATGGTCCGAAACGTTTATCTGTAAACGTTATTTCGTCGATTGTGCGCAGGGATGCTTGTTTTACGCTTTTGTAATCGCCCATGTAAATGATGGTCATGTTGCCGCTTTTTTGCGGGACGAGCGTGCCGGCATAGTCGCAATAGCCGCTTGTAACGACTTCAATGGACGTTTTCGCTTTATTTTCAAACATCACGGAACCGTCCAAACGGAGTTCGGCATCGGCAAAATGTTCGTCGAGGTCGCTGTTTGCAACTTGCATGGAATCCAATCGGAACACTTTATAATAATCCGTCAGAGGGTTGAGCTGAGACAGTTCAACAGTCGGAATTTCAATGGTATAAGGTTCTTCGCTTCGGAAAATATACTCGTCTGCGAGCACAGCATCCAAACGTCCGATTGTGCCTTCCACATCGTAACCAATTTGTAACAAACTGCTGTATAAGCCGATGTATAAGCCTTGAAGTTTAATCTTCAGGTGCGAACCAAGCGGATATTTGTTGTGCAACTCGTACGCATTGATGCTGATTTTGATGGCAGCCGTAGAATCCTGAATAATAATGGATTTGTATTGATTTCCGTCTTTATCATTCGCTGTAACAACGCCTTCGATGATAATCGCGGTATCAATTTTCATCAATCCGGTCGGGTTGTTGTCGTAAATAAAATGTTTCAGTTCGTAAATTTTTGTAGTCGCCTCGAACGGAGCGGAATACGCGGGCAAATCCGGCGTGGTAAATTCATCGTTGCGGCAGGAAG
>DYSM01000173.1:1497-6314 GCA_020718265.1 Draconibacterium orientale
AGCTCCGAAATGCGTTTGGTTTTGGGTTGAATTACGGCACCGCCGGGCAATTTGAACACATATTTTGGCATTTGCGATTCCGGAATCCGAGCCGGTTCTTGTATTGCTTCCGACCAAATTTGTAATTGCGGAATACTTTTGTCAAAACTATAAAACAGTCCTTCACATTTGATGTTAAGTAATTGTCCGATAGGATATTCGCGGAACATTTCTTGTTGGTCCACGGCAACAACTAAGCCGCCGGTGCTGTCTTGTATATGAAGCGTTTTGTAGATATTTCCGCTTTCATCGCTCGAAATTATGGTTGCTTCTATCACAAAAGCACTGTCAATAATGCCGCCTTCCGCGTAGCGCGCTTTCAAGTCTGCGATAGAGATATTGGGTTCAATGTCGAGTTTTTGAGAATCGTCGATAACGTTCGGAACGATGTTAAACTCTTCTTTCACGCAGTTGGTCAGCAACATCAGAGTTGCAACTGCGCCGAGTATGGTGAATATTTTTAAATGTTTCATTTTGAATTATTTTTGATAAAACGATTTCTGTTTTGTGTGGTTCAACGTATTAAAAACGGAACGTCAAACTTGCAAAATATGTTCTGCCGAAATAGTAGTAATATTTTGCGGGAAATTTGTCGGGCGCAGCAATATCATAGCGAAATTGGTCGTATCCGCCTGTAATAATTTCCTTGTTGTCCAACACGTTGCTGACATTAATATTGATTGCCAGATTGTATTTCTTTTTAATTTGAAATGATTTTCCGGCTGAAACATCAACTACAAATGCAGGATTTAACAATTCTTGGCGTACGACTTTGTTGTATTCTTCGCTTCCGATTTCCATATTTTGCACAGCATAAGGTGTCAAACGAACCGGGTTAAACGCTAAATAACGGTCTTGAGTATAACTGACATTCGCGCCGATGTTCCAATATTTGGGTGCCCAATACTGAAATCCGCCGGAAAGTGCCGTTTGCGGGGTACCGTCCACGAGATAGCCATCTGCGAAAACTATACCTTTATCCAACTCTTCGGCACTATTATCGATAATCGTTGTAAATGAGGGCGTTGATGTCCAACGGTAATAACCGAGCGAAGCAACCGCTTGAAGCGTAAATCCGGGAAAGAGTGTAACTTCCGAAGCAATTTCTGCGCCTTGGTGCGTTTGGTCGATGCCCGTAATTGTATAGTTTACAAAACTTGCGTATCCGTCGTGATAAAATCCGCGAGTACTGGATCTGTTTTCAAATTTTGTATAGAAAACGTCCACCGAAGCTTTAAATCTCGGCGCGCGAAGCACATATCCGGCATCGGCTGTGGACACAAATTCGCTTTCCAAATTCGGAATCACATCGTTGCGTGTGCGTGAGGACAAGTATGAATCTCGGAAATCGGGAGCTTTTGTTTCAAACATGGCATTCATTCTGATAAAGTTACGACCGTTTATTTTGAAAACTGCGCCGCCTTTCAAACTGCTGTTTGCAAACGTGTGTTTTTCGGAATCGCCGAGCGAATTGTCCGGATATGCAGGTTTAAGCATATTTCCCGTTCTCCAAAAATTTGTGTATGTACCTTTTGCAGCAGTGTATAAATCCCAACGGTTGTAGGACATATCGAGTTGTGCCCACACTTCTGTATATTGCACGTGTGCATCGTAATCGTAGCCAAAACGGTCACCTTCGTAAATAATTCTGTTGGGATAACGTGCATCGGCATCGGTCAGTTGTATAACTTCCGTTCCTGAACCTGCGTTTTCGGCGAGTGCAAATTTATCAATATCCACAATAAAATCGCCGCCAAGCAAATCTTCCATTGTTTTATAATGTGAACCGAGATAATTGCGGTGTGTTACGCCGGCTGTGAGTTTTACGTTATCATCCAATTTGGTATTCAAAGTTGAATTGAAAAAGAATTGTTTTTCATCGTTATGTTGATTTTCGAGAATATATTCCGAAATATAGCCTTCAAGTTCAGTGCCTTCCGCTCCGTTCGGATTTTTCGCAACATCAATAGTATTTAAGTTTGTTCTGTACAAATTATCCCAATCAATTTGACCTTGTCCGCTTTGGAAAATTTCCGTATAAGCAGCAATTGCGTCTGCGGAAAGTCCGTCGTAACTTGGCAAATAGCGGTAATAATCGGGGCGCGGGTCAAGTGCATTGTAGAACGAAAGACCTGTTGTACTGTAATGTCCTTGCGTATAAGCTGCTGATGTATTGATAGTTGTATTTTTATCAATTGTCCAATAATGTGTCAAAACGCCGGTTGGTTTGTGGCTTGTGGCGATACGAGCGTTGCGCTTTCTGCCGTCTTGCCAACCCCAATTCGGATTGTAATAATTATTACCGGTCAAATCGTAAACTTCTTGCAACGTATTTACAGTTCTTCCGCGTTTGGACGGCGAACCAAATCCGACCAAACCTATGCTGTGGTGATTATTAAATTTTTTCTCGACAGAAGCAAAATAAGCCCAAGAATCGTCAAACGTACCGTCCACATAGCTTTCAAACAAACCGTTTGCAACGCCGTCCAACGACACGCGACGTGAGCCGGAAACGGAAACCGCCCAGCCGTTTTTCATCAAACCTGTGCTGTGAATAAACATGGCACGGTTCGTGTACGTGCGGTTGCTATATGCGTACGATACGCGGGTTTGCTTACGCAGTCCGCTCGCGCGCATGTTCACGTTGGTTGCGCCGCCTACGTTTCCGAAGCCAAAATCGTTGGCATGTACACCATTATAACGTTCCGTATTTCGCGTAGCATCGTTCAAGCCGCCCCAGAGCGACCAAATCGGATTTTCGCTTTCCATATCGTTAATCATAATTCCGTTTAGGTACAAAGCCTGATACTCATTGTCGTATCCGCGTACGCGAAAACGCAATGAGCCAAACGTGTAGCCTGCAGTTGAAAGGAACAAATCGCGTGAACCGTGCAAAATACCTGAAATTGGTTCGGTTGAAATTTCGTCTGCGTTTTCAACTTCAAAATCAGATAATTCGATGATAGATTCTTCGTTTGAAACCACAACCGGCAACAGAATTTCGCCTAGATAGGCTTCCGCACCTGCGTTGAGTTTAAATGTCATATTTATAGGTAAATAGCCGTCTTTTTCAACGACCAGAGTGTAGTTGCCGTTCGCCTCAAATATCAAAGCAAAAGCACCTGCCGCATCGGTTTTTGCGACAGTTCCGGTTTCCTGAATAGTTACATCCGCATCGGCTACCGGTTTGCCTGTTTTAGCATCGGTAACGCTACCTTTTACCGTCGAAGCTGTTTGGGCAGAAAGTGCAAGCCCGAAAAAAATGAGAGCCGACAGTATCAAAAACTGTTTCATACTTTTTAACATAAAATTAAATTTAATTTAATGAGCTTTAAGGACAAGTCGCGATTTTTTTTTTTTTTGTGTCGCATAACAATGTCCGAATAAAAAAAATGTTCTAATTTTGACGAATCTTTATTATTAGGGCTCAAAATTAAAAAGAAAAATCAAATTTATAATATTTTAAGACATGGTTTTACGAATTAAAAGTTTAATAACATTTTTTTTACCGCTAACGATTGCGTTATCGGTGTCTGCACAAAAGAAAGACTATAACGTTTCTTGTGTGGCATTCTACAATTTAGAAAACTTATTTGATACAATAGACACACCGGATGTTTTGGACGAAGAATTTACACCCAACGGTGTAAAAGTATGGAATACAGAAAAATACTTCCAAAAATTGAACAACATGGCAACAGTTATCTCCCAACTTGGAGATGAATATGTGAAAGGCGGACCTTATGTATTGGGCGTTTGCGAGATAGAAAATCGCAGTGTTTTGGAAGATTTAATAAACATGCCCCAACTCAAAGGCTCGAACTATGGCATTGTACATTACGATTCGCCCGATTATCGAGGCGTGGACGTGGCACTGCTTTACAGAAAAGATTTTTTCACCGTAACAAGCAGCCGCTCAGTGCGATTGGTATTGCCCGACGGCTTAGACACAGGCTCGAAAACAGACGAACGCGAGTTTAAAACCCGCGACCAACTTGTGGTTTCAGGTAAAATGAACAGCGAAACCATGCACTTTGTCGTAAACCACTGGCCCTCACGTCGTGGCGGAGAAAAACGCAGCCGCCCGCTCCGCGAAGCCGCAGCCGCAACAGCCAAAAGTATTGCCGACTCTATATATAAAGGTGAAGCGGATGCTAAAATTATCATTATGGGCGACTTAAACGACGACCCGATTAATACGTCCGTAAAAAAAGTTATCGGCGCAAAAGCAAAACAAGAAGACGTGCAAGCGCAAGGTTTTTTCAATCCGATGTATGAAAAATACAAAAAAGGCATCGGCACCGGCGCATACCGCGATTCGTGGGGTTTGTTCGACCAAATGTTAGTTTCGCACGGTTTGCTTGGCGAAGACAAATCGAACTACAAATTTTTATATGCTCAAATCTACAAAAAACCGTTTATGATTCAAAGCGGCGGACAATTTGAAGGCTATCCGTTGCGCACGTTTGTGGGCGACAATTTTATGGACGGCTACAGCGACCATTTTCCTGTGTATTTGTTTCTGATACGCGATATGTAATTTTGAAATTCTAAAGTTGTCAGGAAATAGAAGAGCTAAAACAGAAAATAAGAGACTTTTTTTCTGAAAATCAATTTAAAAATATGTGTTCTGTTCAATATGTGAAACGACACATTTCTTAACAATTTTTTTTAAAGAAATTAAAGCATAATTCAAAAAAAAGGGCTAACTTTGCCCTTATTCTAATACATTTTTTTTATTAACATTTTAAAGTTTTAATTATGAAACGAAATTTATT